>CAZJCH010000121.1:0-6910 GCA_964544005.1 uncultured Papillibacter sp. | reverse complement strand
TACTATGCCCTTTTAGGGCTCGTGCATACCACGCGTTCAACGCGTGGTTTTGATTATAATCAATAATATCATAATTCGGCACACCGATATTGGGAAATTCGTTTGAACACAGTGTTCCGTCAAAATCAACGGCGTATACCATAACGATGCTCCTTAAGGATTGTCTGATGTTTTGCCGTACAAAATGAGCTGTACGATACCGCTTTCAGTCCCGGACGCGTCATAATCCCCGACGAGCTGCCCGTCATAATGATAGATCATACCGGCTGCTTCGTTTTCCTCCAGCCTGTCGAGAAGTGCGTCTTCACCGCACCGGGCCGCGAATTTCGCAAAAACACGCGCTCTTATTTTTTCGAGCATGCCGGTGCCGCAGGGGAACCGGTCGCATTCCCAGCAGCCGCGGATGCCTTTTTTGATACAGCATTTGCGGTTGTGGCACCATTCTCTGTCTTTGCACCCGTCGTTTCTGCAGCCCGCGCAGGTTTCGTTCTGGCTGCAGACGCAGCAGGCGAGGCCGCAGTACGCCAGTCCCTTTTCTCGTATCACGTCTTACACCCTTTTCAAAAGAGTTTTCTGGTGGCGGCTTACGGGCGTTTCTTCCCGTAGGTTTTGCGCGCTTCCTCCTTGGCAGCCCAGTAGGCCTTGGTGACGGCCTCAAAGAAAGCGTCCTTCGCCTCCTGATTGAGGCTGCCCCCGGCAAAGAGCGCCGCGTTGCGCTCCATAAGAAAATCCATCTCCCGGGCGGCGCGCTGGCCGAACCGGCCCCGCGTTTCCTCAATATAGTCCGCTTTTTCAAGCCCATACGTCGGGTCGTCGATATCGTCCCGGTCAAGATAGTCGACCGAAACCCGCAGCGCCTCGGCCAGCTTTTTTTTGACATTGAGCCTCGGGCGGACGCCCTCCGTCTCATAGGCGAGCACGGCACGCTTCGACACCCCGATGAGCGCCCCCAACTCCTCCTGCGTCAGCTTGCATAAAAGCCGCGCCTCCCGTACCTTGTCTGAAAATGTTTTCATATGTTCAGGCTCCTCTCAGGAAATGTGTTATGCCTCCGGTTTGTGCTGAGGGATCGTAAAATACTACCCCCTGTTATTGGAACTTCACATACTTCGCATTAAGTATTGACAAATCCACGCTGAAATATTAGACTAAAAGCGAAGTATACGAAGTATAATTTCATTATAATCAGCAAAACTTCATCTGTCAAGTAGAAGTTTTCGCGTTTTTCGCGTTTTGGCTGAATTGCAGCGCGAAAATCCCGCAACACAAGCGAACAGGCCCGCAGGCCAGTTCGCTTGCTCAGGATGACATAATGGAAAAGGCATTACAGTGATTTTTGGAGGTGCGTTCATATGGCGGAAACACGAACGATACTCCACAGCGACCTGAACAGCTTTTATGCCTCCGTCGAGATCATGCTCCACCCGGAGCTGCGGGGGAAGGCCGTCGCCGTCTGTGGCTCGACGGAGGACCGGCACGGGATTGTGCTGGCCAAATCGGAGCCGGCGAAGAAGGCCGGAATTAAGACGGGAATGGTCAACTGGGAGGCCAAACGCCTGTGTCCGGAGCTTGTCGTCATTCATCCGACGTTCGGGCAATATTTGAAGTACTCAAAGCTGACACGGGAGATTTACGGGCGGTTTACCGACAGGGTGGAACCCTTCGGGATGGACGAGTGCTGGCTTGACCTGACGGGCTGCGGACGGGGCGATGGAAAAAAAATCGCGGATAAAATACGTGAGACCGTCAGGGAGGAGTTGGGACTGACGGTCAGCATCGGCGTTTCTTTCAATAAAATATTCGCCAAGCTCGGCAGCGACATGAAGAAGCCGGACGCCGTTACCGTAATCAGCGAATCAGATTATAAAGAAATGATTTGGCCGCTGCCGGCTTCCGATCTTATTTACGTGGGCCGGTCGACGACGCGGAAGCTGGCAACATACGGCATCCGCACGATCGGCGACATCGCCAATGCCTCACCGGATTTTTTGAAGCAGGTTTTCGGCGTCGTCGGCGTGGGAATCTGGGCCTACGCCTCGGGGAACGACACCTCCCGCGTCATGCCCGCGGATTACGAGGTGCCGATCAAGTCCATCGGGCACGGTATCACCTGCATTGAAGACCTGGAAAACACGGAAGAGGTCTGGAAGGTGATGCTCCAGCTGTCGCAGGACATCGGGCATAAGCTCCGAGAGAACGATTTTTTGGCCCGGGGCATTCAGATCACCGTAAAAGACAACAAGCTGGCCTGGAATCAGTACCAGGCGCAGCTTGAAATCCCCACGCAGAGCCCGATGGAGCTCGCCAGACGGGCGCGGCGGCTGTTTGAGCAGCGGTATGACTGGCACCAGCCCGTCCGGTCCGTGACGGTGCGGGCGATCAACCTGATCCCCGGTTCCCAGCCGGTACAGACGACGCTTTTTGACGATCCCGCAAAACGGGAAAAGCGAGAGAAGCTGGAGGATGCGATTGAAGACATCCGGGCCCGATTTGGCAAGGGGGCCATCTATAACGCCTGCCTGATGGGCGACCTCAAAATGCCCGGCCTCGGCGTCCATGAGGTCAACATGCCGGGGATCATGTTTTCGTAATAACGATGAAAATGAGAAATGCTCCTTTTAGCGAGAATCAAACTAAAATGGTGTGACTCTTAACATGATACTCGGGACACCGTTCATATTGGAATTAGTGAAAAACACTTTCATATGAAAGTCTGAATTATTGTAGACCAAGATGTCCGCCCCATACATGTCACTATATAAATAATCGAAAATAAAACCGTTTTGCAGCAACAAGTTTTTATATCCTGTTATGGCGTCGTTCATGTCGATGATTATGTCTGATATTCTGTACGCGTAAAAGATAGAGCCGATATTGGCGTTGTAATCTATATAATTAGGCATTGCGCCGGCATACGCACCGTAATCGGGTACCGGATAATACCCCGGGAAGTATATCGTCGTCGTCGTGGCGGTGTCACCGGTAACTGTCACATTGATGGCTGTTTCGGAGAGTATCCTGCTATCCACACCAAGCAGACTGACCGTTATGGTTGTCGTTCCGGCGGAAAGACCAATAATTGATAGCGGGAATGTGTTATTGTTAGGAATGCCCCAGGTGCATGAAGCGATGGAAGGATCGCCGATAACAGGGGTGATCCTGTTAAACTCATGGCCGTTGGTGGTACAGATAACCGCAGCCTGTGCGCCCTTTGCAACTGTCACCGACGCCGGTGCGGCGGCAATAGTGGAGCTTGTTGTTTGAGGAGTGCCTGGCGTCGATCCATTTGAAGTCAGCGAAAAGGGTACTCTGCTCCCGCTGCCAATCATTCGTGCAACAATCGTCGCGACCTCCGCACGGGTGATGGTGCTGTCCGGATTATATGCATGGCTGTCATCGACGCCTGTCAAAATACCCGCCCTGTAAAGCTTATAAACAGCCCCGCTGTATGTATGGTTCACAGATACGTCGGGGATTGCGTTGTCGTCGATTTGATTGATGGCTGCGAAAGCTTCGTCGGGTAAGGCGTTTGCATAGATGACGGCCATGTCTGACCGCGTGGCATATGCTGTATAATCAGGGTAAGCGCGAATGATGCGGTTTGACAGGGCGTAATCGACATAAGGCTGATACCAGAGCTGCGTCCCGTTTGTGAGCGTTAAAACACCGGTATTATAAATTTCGTTCACGCAAGACGCGATTTTAATTGCTTCCGCAATCGTCAAATTTTGATACGGTGAAAAGGTGGTGAGGGCGGTGCCGTCAACGAGCCCATACTCATAAGCGATTTGCACCTCGTCGGCATACCACTCATATGCGGGGACATCACTGAAATGCCCGGCCGCGTATGTTTTATTCTTTGTGAAATTAGACAATGACCCGGCGGCGAACGCCGTCATGGGAAGCAGTAAATAAGCCGTCACAAAAACGAGAAGGGTTGAAATTATCCGTTTTCTCATCCAGAAGCCCCCAGTCGGTTACAAATATCAGTAAGCAAGTTCTACCTTATTTATCGGTATAAATGATATATTGTTAAGACTGCAAGACAGTACGACGAAAATGTTTATTATTTAATGTGCTGATCATTCAGATAGACGAAGCTATACAGAATCGACGATCAGCTTAAAATGATTGCGCTCAAAATCGATCAACCCTTCCTCTCGCATTTTGGAGAGCTCGGTCGACATGGCGCTGCGGTCGACGGAGAGGTAATCAGCCATTTCCTGCCTGGAAAACGGGATGTCGAAGAAATTCGTTCCGGCTTTCTGCGCTTCCGCGGAGAGATAGGCCAGCACCTTCTCCCGTGTGGTGCGCTTTGACAGCTGCTCGATTTTCTGCATCAGCATGATATTTTTGTTGGCGATGATCTCAAGCATGTTGGAGATCAGCTGATTATGGAAAAGGCAGGCTGAGGAGCAGGTTTTTATTATTTTACGGCAGTCGATCATCATGAGCTCCGTCTGTTCAACCGCAAGGACACTGACCGGGATGTGCGCCGTATGCGCGCAGGAAAAAGATTCGGCGAAAAGCTCGGCCGGCCCGAGTTGGGACAGGATGTCCTTCCGGCCCCAGAAATCCTCTTTTATGACATGAACGCTTCCGGTCAGAATAAGCCCGACATAATTGGTACTGTCTTCGGCCGACAGAATAAACGTGTTTTTTTCCGCCTGCCTGACGGTCGCCGAAAGGCAGGGGAGGATCTGCTCGATATTTGACTCTACAATGCCCGCAAACAGCGGGCATTTTTTTAATACCGGGAGATATTTGGTCATACGCCGTGCCCTCCACAATTTTTCGATAATTATTTCTTGCTGTTGTAAATACAACATACAGTCTGCGCTCATTGTAGTACGATTAGGCCAACAAATCAAGGAGGACAGCAACATGATCCGTAAAATCATAAAAATAGACGAAGAGAAATGCAACGGCTGCGGACTGTGTGCCAACGCCTGCCACGAAGGCGCCATCGGCATGGTGAACGGTAAGGCAAAGCTCATGCGCGAGAACTACTGCGACGGCCTGGGAGACTGCCTCCCCGCATGCCCGACAGGTGCGATTACCTTTGAGGAGCGGGAGGCGCCGGCTTATGACCACGCCGCCGTTTTAGCGTCAAAAGCGGCACAGGCCGCGGAAAAGGAACCACTGCCCTGCGGCTGCCCCGGCACACAGGCCAAAAAGCTTGAGAGAAGCGGTGACAGCACTGCCATACACAATGAAACGGTTGAGAGTGAGCTCACTCAATGGCCCGTTCAGTTAAAGCTGGTCCCTATCAATGCACCGTATTTTGAAAATGCCAACCTGCTCGTCGCGGCGGACTGCACGGCCTTTGCTTACGGTGATTTCCACAAAAGGTTCATCCGGAACCATGTCACACTGATCGGCTGCCCGAAGCTGGATGAGGGTGATTACGCCGAGAAGCTAACGGAAATCATCAAACGCAACAACATAAAAAGCGTCACCGTCGTCCGGATGGAAGTCCCGTGCTGCGGCGGCATTGAAAACGCCGTGAAGCGGGCGCTCCAGAACAGCGGCAAATTCATCCCCTGGCAGGTCGTGGTCATCTCGACCGACGGTCAGATCATTGAGGAATAACCGGTCCTATCATGTAGGGGCCGCTGTCCTCAGCGTCCCGCAGAATCAATAAAGAAAAATCCCGCGTAGGGGCGAACTGAGTTCGCCCAAAACAGTCAATTAATAAACGTATATGAAATTTAGGAGGATTATTTATGAGTATGTTTTGTTTCCAGTGTGAGCAGACGGCCAGATGCAAAGGCTGCACCGGTAAAATGGGCGTTTGCGGCAAGACGGAGGAAGTGGCGCTGGGGCAGGACGACCTGACCAGAGAGCTGATCGGTTTGGCCGTCGCGTATCAAGGCATTGCCCCGTCGAAGGAAGTCGTCAGGCTGATGATCGAAGGCCTTTTCACAACCGTGACGAATGTCAGCTTCGACGCCGGGTCCATCACAGCGCTGACCGGGAAGGTCAAAGCCGAAAAGCTCGCCGCCTGTCCGGACCTGAAGCTGGACTGCGGTTCACCAGACGAACCACTGAAGCTCTGGAGCGTCGACGAGGACATCCGCTCGCTCAAATCCCTGATCCTGCTTGGCCTGCGCGGCGTTGCGGCCTACGCATATCACGCGTTCGTGCTCGGCTATACAAATGACGAGGTCGACGCCATGTTTTTCAAGGGTCTTCAGGCCGTCGGAAGAACCGACACAACGATGGAAGACCTGCTCCCGGTGACGATGGAAGTCGGTCAGGTCAACCTCAAATGCATGGAAATGCTCGATAAAGCCAACACAGACGCCTTTGGTATGCCGGTCCCGACGACAGTGCCGCTGACGATAGAGAAAGGGCCGTTCATTGTCATTACCGGCCACGACCTGTACGATCTGCACCAGCTTCTGGAGCAGACAAAAGGGAAGGGCATCAATGTCTATACCCACGGCGAGATGCTGCCCGCCCACGCGTATCCAAAGCTGAAGGCATACCCACATCTCAAGGGCAACTTCGGTACCGCCTGGCAGAATCAGCAGAAGGAATTTGCCGATATCCCCGGCGCGGTCCTCTTTACGACCAACTGTCTCATGCCGCCGAAGGACAGCTACCGTGACCGCGTTTTCACGACGGAGCTCGTCGCTTATCCCGGTGTTGTGCATATAGGAGAGGACAAGGACTTCACGCCCGTCATCAAGAAGGCTCTGGAGCTGGGCGGCTACAAGGAAGATAAAGCAATGACCGGCATCAACGGCGGTAAGACGGTGACGACAGGCTTCGGCCACGGGACGGTTCTGTCCGTTGCCGGCACGGTAATCGACGCTGTGAAAGCCGGCGCGATCAAGCACTTCTTCCTCGTCGGCGGCTGCGACGGCGCGAAGCCGGGACGCAACTACTACACCGAGTTCGTGCA
>CAZJCH010000120.1:5796-6941 GCA_964544005.1 uncultured Papillibacter sp. | reverse complement strand
TCCGGGTAGACAGGCCCAACCCGAATTACGCGGCCATGCTGCAGGAACAGCTGGGCGGCGCACACGGTGAGCTTAAGGCAGCCATGCAGTACACCTCCCAGAGCTTCAGGATCAAGGATCAACGCATTAAAGATCTGTTTCTCGACATCGCCGCTGAGGAGCTCAGCCATATGGAGATGGTCGCAACGCTCGTCAACCTGCTCAACGGGCATCAGGTCGAAGCTGCCGCCACAACGTCGGGCAATATCCAGGCTTCCGTTCAATCCGGTCTGGCGCCTGCGCTCACCAATGCGTCGGGGTATCCCTGGACCGGCGCCTATATCGAAACAACGGGCGACCTTGCGGCAGACATTATCTCCGATATTTCCGCCGAGCAGCGGGCCAAGGTCGTCTACCAGTACCTCTACCGGCAGATCAACGATACGGGCGTTCGGGAGGCCATCGATTTCCTTCTAAACCGTGAGGAGGCCCACAACACCCTCTTCCGGATGGCATTCAACATGCTTGAGGAAACGGGGTCTCTCGCCGACTGGGGTGTCACGCAGGACTCCAAGCAGTATTTCGACCTGTCCACCCCCGGCCAGTTCTTTGACCAGAACAATCTGACGAATCCGAAGCCGCCGAAATTCAATATCCCCAATCAGAACCAGAATCAGCCGAATAAGCAGCCCGCCGGCGTAACACAATAAACTCGTATTTTTTTAGGAGTCTAAAAATGGGAATCGTAACGAATCAAACGAATAAGTACCAAAAGTGCATCGATACCTGCAAGCGCTGTGCGCAGGCCTGTGACGAATGCTTCGCGGCGTGTCTTGCCGAACAGGATGTTAAGGCACGCGTCAGCTGCATCAGTACCCTTGTGGAGTGCGCCGGAATCTGCACACTTGCCGGCTGCTCCATGTCCAGAGACTCAAAATTCGCCAAGGACATCTGCAATCTCTGCACCACAATCTGCGACACGTGCGCCACAGACTGCGCCATGTTTAAGGACGATCACTGCGTCAAATGCGCCGACGAATGCCGTGCCTGCGCGGGCGAGTGCCGCATGATGGCGCAGTAAATCATATTTATTAGAAACCCAACAGGCCGGCAGGGCGGACACGAGGTCCGCCCCTACATAATCTCACCGTTCAATACGGCTCTTA
>CAZJCH010000120.1:0-5786 GCA_964544005.1 uncultured Papillibacter sp. | reverse complement strand
TCCTCGTAGCTGGTGCAGCGGCAGATGTTGCTCTCGAGCCAATGGTCGATATCGGCGTCGGACGGCGTCGGCTTCAGCTGTGATAAGGCGTGGCATACCATGAGGAAGCCGGATGTGCAGTAACCGCACTGGAACGCGAACATATCGATGAACGCTTGCTGAATGGGCGCGTTTTGGAGGCCCTCCACCGTTGTGAGCTCATGACCGACAGCCTCGACGGTCAGAATCAGGCAGGACTTGACCGGCGTTCCGTCCATCAGCACGGTGCAGGCGCCGCAGTCGCCGTTCAGGCAGCCGGGCTTGGCGCCTGTCAGCGCCAGCTGGTCCCTGAGCGTATCCAGCAGAATATCGCCCGGGCGGACAACTGCCTCTCTCTCAAGGCCGTTTACCCGCAGCGCGACGATACTCTTTTCCTTCAGCATAAACATGGCACTTCAGCGTCCTTTATGGATTTTAAAATATTCGTGATTGTGTTTTTTATAACAAAGCGCCGGTATGCGGCCGAGCCGTTCAAATCGTCCAGCAGTACGCCGCTGAGTGATTGGACAACATGCTCGGCTCTTTCCTCAAAATCAAGGCGCTGGTCATTCAAAATACGTTCCACAGCAGTGTCCCTGAACGGATACGAGGCGAGACCGGAAAAGGCCAGGCGAAGATAACCGCTGGCGATGAGGGCGTCCGTTGTCAGCAGCGGGTAGTCAATCTTCTCGTTTTTCGTCTTCTTAATGTGAAAAAACGGCGCGCTGATATACTCCCGAGCGACGGCTGCACTGAGCAGCAGCTCGCCCTTCGGCAGCTGCAGCCGCTCCTTTGAGATGTCTCGAATTGAATACTTTTTCAGACCCTGGGGGCCGGCTGTCGTGATCTGGGCATCGGATAATAACAGCGGCAGGATTGATTCACGGTAGATGATTGTTGACGCCAGATTTCCGCCAAAAGTGATCCGGCACTGCATCGTGTGGTCGGCGATCCGTCCGGCTGTTTTCCCAAGGAGCGGAAATTTCTGCGACCGGTTTAATTCATCCAGCGTCAGCGCGGCACCCAGGTTCAGGCACTCGCCGTTAAAATCCAGCGTCCGGCATTCGGGGATATTCTTGATGTCGATCACAGCGCCGAAGCTTATGTTGCCGACGCGGGCCATGGACAGGAGCTCGCTGCCTCCGCCGTACCAGACGGGGGTTATGCCCGCTGAATCCAGCTCTGTGTAGAGCGTGATGGCCTCTTTCACCGCATCCGGTCTGTAATACTCAAATTCAAAAGGGATCATGTCTGCCCTCCCGTTTTGGCCAGCCAAATTTTTTCCGGGGTGACCGGCAGCGCGTCCAGCTCCGCTTGCACGGCAACGGACAAGGCGTTTGCCAGGGCGGCCGGGATGCCCACAATGCCATGCTCGCCGAGCCCCCGGGCGCCGTACGGCCCCTCGAGAAATGGTGTTTCGACGAATTCGACGAGATATTCCGGCGTTTGTCCGAAATGCATGACCTTATACGTCCGGAGGCTCGTGTCCAGCACCCTCCCCGCCGGGTCATACTGAAAGTATTCGCGGCTGCCGAGACCGAAGCCCATGCACATGCCGCCCTTGACGAGCGCCTCCGCCATGGCGGGATTGAGAACTTTTCCGGCGTCGATGACCGACGCCGCCCTCACAAGCCTATAGGTATGGTCCGTCGTATCATAATCCACCTCCACCGCCTGGGCGCCGACGGTCCAATACGGGCCGGATTTTCCTTTTCCCGTCTCCTTATCCAGGTAATTGAGGTCGTTCATGATAAACCCGCCCCTGCCGAGAACCGGCCCGTAAAAGGCGTTGCCGTTTTGATAATGGAAGCCGTGCACCAGATCCTTGAATGTCTGGAATACCGTCGGGTCGCTGCGCAGATAAACCCGCTCGTCATTGATTTCCAGATCCTCCGGCTCGCATTTCAGGACGACGGCCGCCATGCTCTTGAGCTGTTTCTTGGCGTCCTCGGCGGCGTGAATGACAGCCCTGCCGAGCATAAACGTCGTCATGCTGGCCACCGTTTTCCAGTGTCTGGGCGCATATTCCGTATTGACGCCCATATTGACGTGGATGCGGTTTATATCCATTTTCAGCGCTTCGGAAAGAATCTGCGCCGCCGTCGTCTTCATCATGGGGCCGAGCTCGACGCAGCCGCAGTTCAGGCTGACGCTTCCGTCCGTATTGAAATGCAGAAACACGCCGGATATGGCGTCCGGCGGCGAGTTGGAGGTTTTCCATAATGCCGCGATCCCCTTCGCGCGGACCTTATTGCCGCCGATGTCGAGGCGGTCGCCCTCCTCCCAGTTGATAAGCCTTTTGACACGCTCGATGCATGCCTGGGTGTTGCCGCAGTTGCTGCTTGTGATTTTAACCAGCGTGGGCGACGTCTGGTTTGGTACGAGGGCGTTTTTATACCGCAGTGCGGCCGGGTCCATGCGGAGCTTCCGGGCCAGCTTGTCCATCATGCGCTCAATGCAGAAGGTTACGGAAGCATGGGAAAAGCCGCGGAAGGACGTGACATACGGGTGGTTCGTATAGACGCACAGGCTGTCGCAGGAGACGTTTTCGATAGTATAGGGGCCCGTACAGCCGACAACAACGGCTTTTGCCATGCGTGGTCCGATGTCGGAATAGCCGCCCGAATCCATAACGAAGGTCATTGCGGCTGCACGGAGCATGCCGTCATTTGTCGCGCCCAGCCTGATTGTCGCCTCCAGCCCCATCCGGCAGGGCGACGTGACAATGTCCTCCTCCCGAGTGTTGACGATGCGGACCGGCCGGCCGCCGACGGCCTTTGATGCCATATACGCCAGTATCTCCAGCTGGATGGCCGCTTTCCCGCCGAAGCCGCCGCCGACAAGCGGCGTTTCCACGATCACCTTTGATTCCTCTATCATAAATATGGTGCTCAGCAGCTTCTGGACCTCGAACGGCGCCTGGCTTGATGTGCGGATATGAACCGTTCCATCCGCGGATATCGATGCCTCCGCCGCCCGCGTCTCCATGGCGATGTGATCCGACTGCGGGAGCGAAAAGCGCCCCTCTACGGTCGCACTGCTTTCGTTAAACCCTTTCGTGACATCGCCTTTTCTGATTTTTTCGCGGTGGCAGATATTTGTGCCGGGTTCCGGATAGACGTCGGGGACGGTCGTCTTATAATTCCCAAGATCTTCATGAATTAAAACGGCGCCCTGCTCCAGCGCCTGTCCCGGCGAATGAACGACGGACAGCAGCTCGTAATCCGCCTTGACGAGGCTCGCCGCCCTTGCCGCCTGAAAGGCGCTTTCAGCCACGACGAGCGCAATGGGCTCACCGTAATACCGGACCTTATCCCTTGCCAATGGCGGCCTGTCCTCTATGATAGAGCCATACAGCACCGAAGCGCTGCCGCCCGTCAGGATCGCCCGCACCCCCGGAACGGCGGCAGCCTCCTTTGTATCAATACCCCGGAGCACGCCATGAGCGCAGTTGCTTGTGACAAGCCGCGCCGTCAGGATACCGACCTGAAAAAAATCATCAGTATATTTCGCGGTGCCGGTCACCTTGTCGCACGCTTCCTTGCGTATGACCGTTACACCGATACCTGTTTTTGGCATATGTTCACACCCTCCGTTCAGCTTAGCTTTGACGTTTCGGATTTTGAATATACCGTATTTCTTCCGTTTTTAGACAAGCAATGCAAATACGTTATGATAAAATCATGATCCGAAGAAGAGCTAATATGAAAGGGGAATCTTTATGAGAAAATTCGTTTCGCTAATCGCTACACTCTGCATTATTATTTCCCTGATGATCCTACCGGCAAGCGCGGCGGAAACGGCCGTCTTTACAGCGGCAGCAGCACCCGACCATATCGTTCTCACATGGTCCGGCGACCCGGCGACAACACAGACCTTTTCCTGGAGGACGGATACGACGGTTACGACAGGCTACGTGAAGTACGCGGCTTCACCTGCCGATCCGACCGGCGGCACACAGGTTCAAGCAACAGTGGAGGAGCTGGAGACCGAGCTCGGAAAGCAGAACATATTCACCGCAAACGTCACGGGTCTGACGCCGGGCACGAAATATACATACATCGTGGGCAGCGGGACAAACTGGAGCGCCGGAAGCACCTTTACCACAGCGGCTGCGGACACCGACAGCTTCAAGTTCCTCATCTACACGGACAGCCAGGCCAACACCATGGACGGCGCTACCATTTACGCCCAGTGGCAGGAAACCTTTCCGCTGGCCTATCAAAGAAACACGGACGCAAAGTTTGTGCTCGGTCTCGGCGACAACGTCGATATCGGGTCCTCGGGCTACGAGTGGGATCTCTGGTTTGACGGGGCAAAAGGGATCATCGACAAGCTTCCGCTGATGTGTGCTGTCGGAAACCATGAAACCGTGGAAAAAGGCGTTTACAGCCTGCCGTATACGCACAGGTCCCTGTTCGAGTACCCTCAGGCCGGTGTCCCCGACAGCCTGAAGGATCAGACCTATTCGTTCAATTACGGCAACATACATTTTATTGCGCTCGACACGCAGGCTATTGAAGAAGGGATCGCCGGTCAAACCGATGTCGACAAGCTGCAAACCGAATGGCTCATCAGCGACCTTGAGGCAAACAAGGCGGCGGGCAACACGGACTGGACGATCGTTTTCATGCATAAACCCTTTTACTGCACCAGAGGCATTAAATCAAACGATGCCCTGAAGCAAGCCTACCTGCCGATTTTTGATAAGTACCATGTGGATGTCGTACTTAACGCGCACGACCACGGCTACTCGAGGACATACCCCATGTTTGGCGACAGCCCCGTTTCCACGACGAACGAAGGCACCGTTTACATCCAGGCCGGCCGCATCGGCGTAAAAGCCTTCCCGGAGAGCTACGGCAGGATCTGGGACGCCTTCTTCTATGATCCGCAGGATCAAGCCAACTACATGACGGCCGAGGTGAGTGGGACAACGCTCAATTTCAAATGCTTCAAGACGGACGGTACGCTGATTGACAATTATACAATCAACAAGGCCACCGGCGTCGATTCCCCGCAGACGATCATTCCCGGCAAAAACACCATGCCGAGAATGGCCATTTACGGCCGGTACGTCCAACTGCCGACGCTGGCCTGCGACCCGGTGGTAAAAGCGGATGGGACCTGGTATGTTCCGGTCAGGTCCTTTGTCCAGTATCTTGGCGGCACCGTCACCTGGAACGGCGCTGACGCCACCGCGACACTCACCTACGGGAAAACAACGGCCGTCATCAAGCCCGGCACGGCGGACGCAGTCGTCAACGGCAAGCCCGTCACGCTGCTGCAGCCTCTTGACAAGGCCAAAAACGGTGCGACACTCATTGCAGCAAACGACCTCAAAACGCTCTTCAACTTCAAGAATAAAATCGATGCCTCGCTTAACGCCGTTTTGTTCTATACCTGATACTAACCGGACCATCAAAAAAGTCTCCGGCCCAAAAGGCGGGAAGTCATAAGGATAGATTGTGAACCTACCCCGTAAGACAAACTGAATACGGAAAGCCGCATGAAATCAGAAAAAAACGGACACCGTTGTCGACGCGTGGTGTCCGTTCTACTATGCTAATTATATATTTCCTATTTACCGTTCTTCAGAAAACTGCCTAAGCCGCCGTATATTTGAAATTCACCGTTTGTGTCCATCGAACCCCTTATAAATGCTCCGTTTGTTTTCGCAATCGCCCCGTATTCAAAGCCGGCATTTCCATTCTCACCGAAAGTAACTTTGAATAGATAAACATCTGCGCCTTTTATAACACTTTCTT
>CAZJCH010000119.1:0-6949 GCA_964544005.1 uncultured Papillibacter sp. | reverse complement strand
CGCAGTGTCCAGGGTGCCGTTTTTGACGGCGTTCACAAGCTCCAAATCTCTCGCGCCGCCGGAATAGGGCATTTCCAGGTCAAGGCCGGCGAGGATGTCCCGGACGCGGTCGTTGACAGCGCCCCAGTCGCTCATAACAAAGCCGTTAAACCCCCATTCGTCCCGCAGAACATCCGAGAGGTATTTTTTGCTTTCAGCGGCATATTCGCCGTTTACTTTATTGTAAGAGCACATGACAGTCCAGGGTTTCGCCGATTTAACGGGGATTTCAAAGGCAGTCATGAAAATTTCTCTCAGGGTGCGTTCATCCGCTTCGGCGGAGACGGACATCCGTCGTGTCTCCTGATTGTTGGCGAGATAGTGCTTGATGCTCGTTCCGACATTTTTGCTCTGGACGCCGCTGATAAAGGCGGACGCCAGCTGACCGGCCAGAAACGGGTCCTCCGAATAATACTCGAAGTTCCGGCCACAGAGGGGACTGCGCTTGATGTTGACAGCCGGTCCGAGGATGATTCCGACGCCCTCCGCCTGACATTCGTTTCCCAGAGCCTCTCCAACTGTACCGAGCAGTTCCCTGTCAAAGGAGGATGCCAGGGCGCAGCCGGCCGGGAAACAGACCGCTTTGATACTGTCATGGATACCGAGATGGTCACCCTCCTCTGCCTGTTTGCGCAGGCCGTGAGGTCCGTCCGATACCATGACCGTTGGTACACCCAGCCGTTCGACCCCTTTTGTACGCCAGAAATCTGCGCCGGAGCAGAGACCCGCCTTTTCCTCAATAGTCATTTGAGCGATAAGTTCACTGATGTATTCGGTTGTCATAAAAAACACACCTTCCCTCTGGTTCACTGTGATCCGGGTTCAGAATATGAGTAGAAAAGATTATTCATATATAACGTTGCTATCTCGTTTCTTACTTAATTTTTATAACTCCGGTTGATATTCTAACAATTCTCGTACTTGTTTCAATGACAACTCATTTCAAACGGTTACAATATCAAACGAAATGACGGTCTTTTAGATCGTTTTATGTAAAATATTTCTATTACGAGGCTCTATGGTGGGTATTATTTCCAGCCGCAAATCGATTGATATGAAAATAAGCGTATGGATGAGAATACGTGAGATATCGGGCGTTAATCAGGCAACAATGGACAAATTTCCGGATTAGCCGCTTTTGATTTTTATGCAATCGTACAGTATATTAAAAACAAGCTCCAGGGAATACTGAAGAGAAAGTATCGGAGCAGAAAGCCGCCATATGAAAGTATGGAGTGCGAAAGTACAGTCATGTGACACGAAAGTGAAGCTGGCTGTGGATCTGGCGGACGGGCAATTACTTCCTTGAATGGCAGGTACTGAAGTGTAAAAAGCTTGAGCTCCCGCGGTCAAAGAAGTCGGAGTTCGGAGGTCCGGTTCGAAGACTTTTGCAAAAAGGGCTGCTGCGGTGATATGTCTGCCGAAGGTTCGCTGGAGCTTATTTTTATTCTATTATTCAGTTAGACGGGGATGCAAAAATCCCCGTCTAACTTATTTCTGCGATATACGGGAGGTTGCGTCCCTTCTCCTCCACATCGAGCCCGTACCCTACGAGCCTGGCTTTTGATACATCAAAACCGGAATATTGCACTGGGATGCTAATCAACAGCTCGTTGGGGCTCAATAAAAGCGTACAGACACTGATGCTTTCAGCGCCTCTTGTCTCAAGGTTCTGCAAAAGATAGCCGGTTGTCAGCCCGGAGCGGATGATGTCTTCGATAACAAGAACATGCTTACCGGATATGTCGCTGTCGAGATCCTTCGTAAGGCGCACAACGCCCGTTCGTCCCGGTGAATTCGGGGAAACGCCGACTGAAATCACATCAAGCTGCAAAGGCAGATCGATGGCCCTCGCCAGGTCGGTCAGAAAAAAAAGGGAGCCTTTTAAAACGCCGATGAGGATAAGGTCCTTACCCGCATAATCGGCCGTGATCTGCTTCCCCAGCTCCAGGATACGTTTTTTGATATCCTCTTCGCTGTAGACTATTTTGTTATATCCGTTATGGCCCATTTATGAAGCTCCGTTGTTCAGGTTGAAGCGTTCGATAAGCGAGCAGAAATCCTTCTTGTAAACGACCTTGATATTCGTACCTGGATAAAGCTCCCGCACCAATTTAACCTTTTTGTTTTTAAGCGTCACATACCTCTGATCCATTGTGGTGAGCTCGATGTATGTATCGAATTTTGTCAGGTAAAAATCGGGGCTGAACGCCATCGTCACGTTCCCCTCGGCGTCCCACTGGATCGGGAATGTTTTCGGCTCGTACTTCCAATCGATTTGATACATATCGAGAATTTTCGCAAATTTGACCTCGGACTGGTTTTTCATAATTGGACGAATTGACGGATGCTCGACGCCGTCGGCATGCTCCGCCTGTTTTCCCGGTTCCCCGATCATTTCCCGGCTGCGAATAAGCGCCTCGATGGTGGCTGCGCATTCGTCGACCGACATCGACGAAGTGTTCAATATCTGATTATATAAAAACGGGTCATTTAAATCGGCGCCGAAAACGGTCGATACGAATTTTTTATGCTTCCTGTCGGCCGTGTCTAGCATTTTCTCAGCTTCGCTGAAGGAAACGCTGTATTGCTTTTGCGCCCGCATGACCCGGACGTTCTTCTCGGCAATGATCCGTACATTAAGCGCGTCTTTTCGTCCGGCATACATCATTTGGGAACCAAATCCGACGAGAATCGCCGGATTTTTGTCGGTAAAGGCGTACAATCTGCCTGTCAGCCGATCCAGGAACGTCTCGGTATCCCCGCAGGGATGCAGATAGTACTTCGCACTTTCGGACAGCATGTTTTTATCATATGGATTCGACGCGATATCGGGAAATTCCGAAAACAAGCTGTTTCTTGTGATCAGTTTCCAGCCCAACCGATCCCCTAATGCCTCCGCGACATCGTCGCCGAAGCTGCACATCTGACGTGAAATCGTAATGACAGGCAACAGTATACCTTCCTTCCCATGGGATACCGTATTCTTGGTATTATTACCAGTGTGATTATATCATAAACATTGTGTAAATGGAACCCGGATTTACAAAAAAACCACTATATCTTGCGATATAGTGGTTTTTTTGTTCATCTTACCTGTCCCATTTATTCGCCAGCTTGTTGATCTGATTGGTAAAAGCCGTCATATCCTTGTTCGATCCGCCGTAGTTGCGGGCAATGACATCGAGAAGACGCGTGCCTGCGGCGAGGAGGCGCTGGTAGACGGGCGATTCGCGCCGGCCGGCATCTGCCTTTCTTCTGTCCCCATAACGGCGTTCCTCGGGAATTCTTTCCACGATGCCCTCGTAAACGAACTGGCCGGTTTGGAGATCGTATACCGCCGTGAATTTTGGCGCAACCGCCGGAATACCCTCATCGTTCAGTGTCTGAGCAAAAAGCTCGCAGACATCTTCTTCGCCGTGGACGACGAATACCTTCTCCGGTTTCGGGTCGAAGGCTCGGACCCATTTGAGAAGCCCATCCCTGTCCGCGTGGGCGCTCATGCCGCGGAAGCTGTAGATATTACATTTGATGGCGATCTCCTCACCAAAGAGCATGACCTTTTCGGCGGCTTTATCAATGAGAATCCGGCCAAGCGTCCCCTTGGCCTGGAAGCCGACGAAGACGACGGCGCACTCCGGCCGCCAGAGGTTGTGCTTCAGGTGGTGGCGGATGCGTCCGGCCTCGCACATGCCGCTGGAGGAAATAATGACCTTCGGCGTTTTGTCGAAGTTGATGGCTTTTGAGTCGTCCGACGTCTCGGATATCCGTAGATCATCAAAGCATAAGTATTCCTTCCCTGCTTTTATGACGGCGATCGTCTCCTCGTCGAGATAGCCTTCCAGATCACCCCCGTAAATGCGCGTGGCGGCATTGGCCAGAGGGCTGTCCACGTAGACAGGGAAATCCGGCGCGCTCTTGACGAGCCCCCGCTCCTTCATTTCACGGAAAAAATAAAGAAGCTCCTGTGTCCTTCCGATGGCAAACGACGGAATGATGACGTTACCGCCCTTGCCGAGCGTTTTGTCGATAATTTTTGCCAAATCCTCTGTATAATCAGCGGAGACTTCGTGGTTCCTGTCGCCGTAGGTGGATTCCATTACTGCGATATCGGCTTCCGATATGTACTGCGGATCGCGGATGATAGGCTGGCCGATATTACCGATATCGCCGGAATAGACGACTTTCTTCGTTACGCCGCCCTCGGTCAGCCATAGCTCCACAAAAGCCGAACCCAGCAAATGGCCCGCGTCGACAAACCGTAATTTGAGGCCCTCGTCAATAGTAATATCCTCGTTATAGCTGCATGGCACGATATACTGAAACACTTCCTCGGCATCCTGAACAGTGTAGAGCGGTTCGATTTCCTTGCCGCCGGAACGTTTTCCCTTCCTGGATTTCCAGCCCGCTTCAACCTCCTGTATATGCGCGCTGTCGCGGAGCATGATCTCCAGTAGATTGACCGTCGCGCCTGTCGCGTAAATTTTATTCCGGAACCCCTGCTTGACAAGGAGTGGCAGACGGCCCGAATGGTCGATATGCGCGTGCGTCATGATCACGTAATCGATGCTGGTTGGATCAAACGGAAAGTCCTGTCCGTATGCGTGCTCGCTGCCCTGCAGCATGCCGCAGTCAATGAGAATTCTTTTGTCATTCACCTCAACGCCATGACAGCTGCCAGTGACTTCCCTGTTCGCACCGTAAAAAGATAGCTTCATGCTTTACCTCACAATTATTTAGTAGGCGATCACAGATCGCCGCAATGGATTTGTAGCAGTTGGTCGAGTGGTGGCGAACTGTATTTGCCCGTTAGCCTTATGATAGCAGGTTCGTTTTATTTCACAACAACATTCTCTTTCCCGAACATATCGTTCAGCTCCTGTATCAGCGCCTCGTGGATGACACATTTCGCGCCGCGGCGCTTTTTTGTTTCCTCGAAGTACAGCACCATCTGGTCGTCGCCGGGGAACATGACGAGGATGAGCTTCAAGCGTTCGTAGGCATCGCAGCTTTCTCTGGGCACCTTGACGTATAGCTTCCGCTCGGCCGGCACCTCTTCCCCCGGCATGGGGTCCAGATCGGTAAGCGGCCGGATCGTGTCTACGACGAGTTGCGGCTCCTTCTCGTCCCGCGCGGAAATTTTACCTGTGATGTATACCGGCAGGCTGTCCTTAACATAGATACCGCCCGTATCAAGGGCGCGCTGGAACGCCAGCAGCTCCATGCTGCCCGTGCCGTCCTCCAGCGTAATATACGCCATTAAGCTATTGTTCCTTGTCGTCTTCGTTTTCACGGCGGAGATGACACCGGCGATCGTAACCTGCTGGTTGTCACGGAACTCGATATTCTCTCCCTCTTTTGCGAAGTCCGATAGAATTTTCCCGATGCTCACGGCGCCGAGGTGTTTTACAGCGCGGGCGTATTCGTCCATCGGGTGGCCGGTTAAATAAAGGCCGGTAACCTCGTGTTCCATTGTCATCAGGTCGCGTTGCGAGTACTCGGGTACGTCCGGCAGCGCAAATTTGTGACCCTCGGTCTGCTTCTGAGCCAGGTCCGATAAACCGAACAAATCAATCTGCCCGTCAATGTTTTTTCTCTTTGAATCGGCGACACCCTCCAACACAGGCTCACACACCATCATCAGCTGGCGGCGTTTCACGCCAAAGCTGTCGAAGCCGCCGCATTTGATGAGGCTCTCCAGCGCACGGCGGTTCAAATCGCCGCCGTACATCCGCCGGCAGAATTCCTCAAAATCATAAAACGGCCCGTTTGCCCGGCGTTCAGCCATCAGGTCTTTGATAAAGCCGCGGCCAATGTTTTTGACAGCGACAAGTCCATAACGGATATTCTCACCCGAAACGGCAAACATGTCGTTGGATTCGTTGACGTCGGGAGGCAGGAGCCTGATACCCAGCTCCCTGCACTCCTCCGAATATTCCGCGACCTTTTCCGGGTAAAAGAGGACGGAGCTTAAGAGCGCCGCCATATACTCCCGCGGATAATGGCATTTCAAGTAGGCCGTCTGGTACGAGACGACGGCGTAGGCGACGGCGTGCGCCTTGTTGAAGGCGTAGTTGGCGAAGTCGTAAATCTCGTCATAAATACTTGCGGCGACATCCTTTGAGACACCGTTTTTCAGCGCGCCGCAGATACTCCTGTCCGGGTCGCCCTCAATGAAGGTTTTACGTTCTTTCTCAATCTCAGCCTGCTTTTTCTTGGACATGGCCCGGCGGATCATGTCGGCCTGCCCCAGCGAAAAGCCGCCCAGCTTGCGGAATATCTCGATGACCTGCTCCTGATAGACAATGCAGCCGTACGTGACCTTGAGAATCGGCTCCAGAAGCGGATGCTTATAAGAGATTTTATCGCGGTGCTTGTTGTTCTCCAAAAAACGCGGGATGGAATCCATCGGACCGGGGCGGTACAGCGCGATGATGGCCGTAATATCCTCGATGCTCTTTGGGCCGAGCCCCGTGCAGACGCCCGTCATGCCGACAGACTCCAGCTGGAACACGCCGGATGTCTTTCCTGCGGTGAGCATATCAAAGGTCGCCTTATCGTCGTCGGGTATCGTATCGATCGAAAAATCGGGAATCGTTTTTCTGATATCGATTTCAGCGTCACGGATGACCGTCAGGTTGCGGAGGCCGAGAAAGTCCATCTTCAGGAGCCCCAGCTCCTCCAGCGTCGTCATGACATACTGTGTCGCGATGGAGTCGTCCTTTTTCGATAAGGCCAGCGGTACGTATTCGCAGACAGGGTTTTTGGTGATAACGACGCCGGCAGCGTGGGTACCGGAATCCTTGGGCATGTCCTCCAGCGCCATGGCCGTGTCGATGACCTTTCGAACCCTTTCGTCCCCGTCGTACATGTCGTGAAGCTTCTTCGACGACGAGAGCGCATCGGCAAT
>CAZJCH010000118.1:2613-6956 GCA_964544005.1 uncultured Papillibacter sp. | reverse complement strand
TCAGTCAGCGAGGATTCCATAGACATGGATACCTCTTTCACAGATGATTTGGGAGCCGATTCACTTGATGTAGTAGAAATGACGATGGCACTTGAGGAAGAATTTGACATTCCGGAGACAGACGAAGAGATACTGTACAAGCTCGTGACGGTCGGTGATGTATTCAGATACATCTCAAGCAAAATCGATTGATAAAGCTTAAACTTGGGCGGGTTATCACCCGCTCTTATTTATTATGTGATTATCATCGTTGAAGGTCTGATGAAAAATGGACAAACTTGAAAGAAAGCTGGGTTATGCCTTCCGGAACAAAGGGTATCTTTTGGATGCGATGACCCACAGCTCATGGGCAAATGAGAATAGAAGAAGCGGCGCTTCAAACAACGAGCGCCTGGAGTTTTTGGGCGACTCCGTCCTCGGGTTCACTGTTGCGGAGTTTTTGTACCGAAACGCGCCCGAGATGCCGGAGGGGCAGATGACGCGTCTTCGTGCGGAGCTCGTCTGTGAAAAAAGCCTGGAGGAGGCGTCAGTGGCACTGGGACTTGGGGCGCATCTTCGCCTTGGTAAGGGAGAAGAGCAGAGCGGCGGCAGAAAACGGCCGTCTATTTTGGCTGACGCCTTTGAGGCCGTTGTGGCCGCGCTCTACCTGGACGGCGGGATCGAGCCGGCAAAAGCGCTGGTTTTGCGCTTTATTCTTTCCCAATTCAAGGAAGGGGAGGCGATGGGCGGCGATTACAAGACGGCCCTCCAGGAGCTCGTCCAGAGGAAGAGCGGACAGAGTCTCACCTATCACATGACGGGTGAAAGCGGACCGGACCATATGAAGCTTTTTACCGTCGAAGTCCGCCTGAACGGTGTTGTCAGGGGAGAAGGCGCCGGGAAAAACAAGAAGGAAGCGGAGCAGGCCGCGGCAAAGGTCGCTTACGAAGAGCTGACGAAATGAAGCCGAAGCGACGTGTGATACCCATTTTTGTTCCGCATATCGGCTGTCCCAACACCTGTGTTTTCTGTAACCAATGCCGGATCTCCGGCCGCGCCGAGCCGGCCACGCCGGCGACAGTCCGGCAGGTGCTTGAGAATTTGCCTGAAATACCGGAGGACGGTCAAATGCAGCTCGCCTTCTACGGCGGGAGCTTTACGGCGATCCCGGCGTATGAGCAGGACGCGCTGCTCGAAGCGGCGAAGCCTTTTCTTGATAAATATAAGGATGCCAGCCTTCGGATATCGACACGGCCGGACTGCATCGACAAGCAGACGCTGACGCGGCTGAAAAGGTTTGGCGTTAAGACGATTGAGCTGGGTGCGCAGTCGATGTGCGATGAAGTCCTCAAGGCTTCTGCGCGCGGACATACGGCACGTGATACCGTCACATCCTCGCGTCTGATCAGGGACTGCGGTTTTGAGCTCATTCTCCAGATGATGACAGGACTGCCGGAGGATACGCCGGAAAGATCATTGGAAACGGCAGAAAAGCTTATAGCACTCAGCCCGGACGGCGTGCGGATATATCCTACCGTCGTTGTCCGGGATACCAGGCTCCATGAGATGTGGTTAAACGGAGAATACCAGGAGCATACCGTTGACGATGCCGTCAGGCTATGCGCCGATTTATATGTTTTATTCGAAAAGGCGGGCATACCGATCATCCGGCTCGGACTCAATCCGACGGAGGACTTGTCGGGGAGCGACGCGGTTTGCGGCGCGTACCACCCTGCCTTCGGAGAGCTTGTACTCTCGCGCATCTGGTTAAACGAAGCAAGAAAACTGCTTACAAGCAAAGGAAACATAAAAAAAATCACGCTTGGCGTCGCCCCGGAGCGCGTCTCCGTCATGACAGGGCAAAACAGGAGCAATCTCAGGGCGCTCCGCGAGGAATTCGGGTGTGAGGAGATCCGTGTCGCCGCCGTTCATGCATCTCCGAGAGAAATCGTCATAATGTACATTGAAAATGATACGTGAAAAGTATATAATAACTCAAATATGAGGTAAAAATTTGAAATCAAAACTTGGGAATGAGGACGCAGAGAGTTTTGGTTTCAAATTTTATCATGACAGCAATAACTATTGGACTGGGGTGGTGGTTTGAATTGTATTTAAAGTCGTTGGAGATTCAGGGCTTTAAATCCTTTCCGGAAAAGACGAGGCTGACGTTTGAAAAGCCAATCACAGCCATCGTCGGGCCGAACGGCAGCGGAAAGTCCAATATATCTGACGCGATCCTGTGGGTCATGGGCGAGCAGTCCACAAGAACGCTCCGTGGCGGTAAAATGGAGGACGTCATTTTCGGCGGGACGCTGAAGCGCCCCCAGGTCGGCTTTGCAGAAGTCTCCTTAATCCTTGACAATTCCGACCGCGCTTTTGACCTGGACTATACAGAGGTCATGATCACGCGGCGGTATTACCGCTCCGGAGAGAGCGAGTATTTTATCAACCGTCAGATGGTACGCCTGAAGGATTTGGGCGAGCTATTCATGGACACCGGCCTTGGCCGCGAAGGGTACAGCATTATAGGGCAGGGAAAGATCGATGCGATTTTATCGGCAAAGAGCACGGACCGGCGGGAGATCTTTGAGGAAGCTGCCGGTATTTCGCGCTTCCGGCACCGTAAGGAGGAATCGGAGCGTAAGCTCGAACGCACCGACGAGAATTTGATTCGAATCAACGATAAGATATCGGAATTGTCTCTGCAGGTGGAGCCGCTCCGGGAACAAGCCGAGACGGCACGAAAATATCTGCGCCTCCGGGACGAGCTGCGCGGCCTCGAGATATCGGTGTGGATGGATAATCTCGATAAACTGCAGGAGCAGAGCAAGAAAACAGAATCCGATTATCGGGGCGCGGTTGAGCAGAAGGAAAGCGTCGGCCGCGAGCTTGACGATTATTATGAAAACGCCCAGTCTCAGTCCGACAGAATGCATGAAAAGGATGTGGAGCTCGACGGCGTCCGCGGCACAATATCGGAATATGAGGCGCAAAGCGCCGAATTGGATAGCGCGACAGCCGTATTGAGGTCGAAGCTTGAAAACAATCTGGGCGAGTCCGACAGAATAAGCCGCGAGCTCGACGAGCAGGAGGGGCGCGACGGCGGCATCAAGGCCCAGATCGATGAGCGTGAGCAGAGGATCGCTGAAATCGCAGCGGAAAAAAAGCTGCTTGCCGGGAAGGCGGCAAAGCTTTTTGATGAGCAGAGAGCTCTTGCCGATACGACGGGTGAATCGTCAAAACGGCTCGGCGGGCTGATAAACGATGAAAACGCATTGCTCAGCGGCATCAGTGACGCCAGAGCGCGGTTGTCGGCACTGGCCTCCTCGGCGCAGGAGATGTATGACCGGGAGCATACGGTTGCCCTTGACGCTGTTGTCGTAGCCGAAAAGCACGAAGCGCTGAAAACAGAAGCGCAGACATGCGCCGATGAGGTCCGGAAGGCCGGCGAGGAACTGAAAAGCCTGCAGAATATCATCAGCGGTTATACCATGCGCCTTGAAAGCCGGAGAAAAAAGGCAGAAGACGCCGGTGATAGAAAGCTGAAGCTGACGATGGAGATGAATTCTCTCAAATCCAGGATCAGCCTCTTAACGGAGATGGAACGGGATTATCAGGGGTACTCGAAGGCCGTTAAGCTTGTCATGCAGGAGTCGCAGAGAGGGATCCTCAAGCACATCCACGGCACGGCGGGGAGCCTGATCAAAACGGATGACAAGTATGCCATCGCCATCGAGACGGCGCTCGGCGGCGCCATGCAGCACATCATCGTCGACACCGAGGAGGACGGCAAAGAAGCGATTAATTACCTCAAACGCCGCGACGGCGGGCGGGCGACCTTTCTGCCGATCTCAACGATCCGCGGGAGCGTTCTGCAGACAAGGGGACTCACGGGAGAAACGGGCTATGAAGGCCTGGCGATCGATCTTGTACGCTATAATGACAAATACGAGGGCATATATCAAAGCCTTTTGGGAAAAGTTGTTATTGCCGACAATCTGGACGACGCCATCAGAATCGCCCGTAAAAACAGCAACAGCTTCCGTATCGTGACACTGGACGGACAGGTATTAAACGCAGGCGGCTCCATGACGGGAGGTTCCGTCTCGGGGAATTCGGGCATACTGTCACGGGCAAACGAGTTAAAGCAGCTGACCGCGCAGGAGAAGATTCTCGAAGAGACCGTATTGCGCGTTGAACGTGAGTACAACGATGCCGTCAGGGATAAAAACGCGGCGGAATATGAGCTGGAAACCTCAAACACCGAATTACGCGCCGTTGAGGACAAGGTGCTGAAGCTCGAAACTAACCTGATGCACTTTGAGCTGCTTTTGGATGCGTCCGAAGGAAATCTTAATGCT
>CAZJCH010000118.1:0-2603 GCA_964544005.1 uncultured Papillibacter sp. | reverse complement strand
CGGAGACGGCCGCGCTTACCGATAGAATCAACAATAACGTCAGCGATACAGAAACAGCAAGGGAAGCAATTGCATCCCTCGAAAATCAGTTGGCCGGTATCAGGGAACAGATTGTCAAAGATACGCAGGGCCAGGAGTTCCACGCGAGTGAGCGCGACAGGCTTACAAATGCCCTGTCGGAGATACGCGCCAGAGAGGCATCCTTCGACGCCGAACGCGACGCGCTTCAAAAAGCCGTCTCTGAGCTGTCCGAGCTGCGCAGGGTACTGACGGGCGGCCGTCAGCAGCAGTTGGATTTCCTTGAGGAATTGAATATTAAGCGTGATGAGATCATTGCTGAAATTGCGGTTAATGAAACGGCGCTTGGACAGCTCTCGGAAAAAATTGACGTCCTGAAGGAGAAAACCGCCCGGATTACGGCTGAGAAGCTCGAGCTGGAGGCTGCCCGAAACCGGCGCGATAAAATGATGCAGGACAAAAACCATGAGCTTTTGGAACTGGAGCGGGAGTGCGCCCGCCTGGAGCAGAAGAAGCTGGCCGCTGAGCTCGAGGAAAAACAGATCATCGACAGGCTCTGGGAAACGTATGAAGTCAGCCGGACTGCGGCGTTGTCTGTTCGGCAGGTTGTTAAAAGCATGACGGAAGCAAGACGGCGTATCGCGGAACTCAAAAAGGAAATCTCCGCCCTCGGCAATCCAAATATCGGGGCCATTGAGGAGTTTGAGCGCGTCAATACCCGTTACACATACCTGACGGATCAACGCGACGACGTTGAAAAAGCGAAAAATGAGTTACAGGAGATCATCAGAGACATCACCCATGAAATGCGCGTGCTCTTCGCCCGCAAATTTGAGATCATCTGTCAGAGCTTCAAGGAGACGTTCCTGGAGTTTTTCGGCGGCGGGCAGGCGTCTTTGGAACTTGAAGATCCGGCCGATATCTTAAACTGCGGCATCGAAATCAAGGTGCAACCACCTGGGAAGTCGCTCAAAACACTGACCCTGTTGTCGGGCGGGGAAAAGGCGTTCGTCGCCATCGCTCTGTATTTCGCGATTTTAAAGGTAAGACCGACGCCGTTCGTTGTGATGGACGAGATCGAGGCGGCACTGGACGAGTCCAACGTACTGCGCTTTGCAGACAACATGCGGAAGATGGCGGCAAAGACCCAGATGATCGTCATTACGCACCACCGCGGAACGATGGAGGAAGCTGACGTGCTCTACGGCGTCACCATGCAGGAGCAGGGTGTTTCCCGCGTCATCAGCATCGATCTGGCCGAAGCGGAAAAAACGCTGAAAAAGGATGTATCTTAAAGCGCGAAACAATAATGATGCAAATATAACGTAATGTATTACAGGAGTGAAGCTTTTGGGGTTTTTCGATAAGATCAGGGAAGGCCTAGCAAAGACAAAAAAGAATATCTCGGTTCAGCTGAGCAGCATATTTGCCACTTTCACAGGGGCAAACGAGGACTTTTTTGAGGAGCTGGAGGAGACACTTATCCTGGCGGACCTTGGCGTCGAGACAGTGGA
Source organism: uncultured Papillibacter sp. (assembly GCA_964544005.1). GTDB lineage: Bacteria > Bacillota > Clostridia > Oscillospirales > Oscillospiraceae > Sporobacter. The sequence goes on along the minus strand of CAZJCH010000118.1, from coordinate 1,071 downwards.
AAAGACGATCACAAAGCTCCGAGAGGACACTAAACGCGAGGGGTATTTAAAGGGCGAGGACATCGCGCGCGCTCTGGAGGAAATCCTCACGGAGCTCATCGATATCGGGGGCGGATTGAAGCTCGAAACGAAGCCGTCCGTCATCCTGATGATCGGTGTCAACGGTGTCGGGAAGACGACGACGATTGGCAAGCTGGCGATGAAATACAAAAACGAGGGGAAAAAGGTGCTTTTATGCGCCGGCGATACCTTCCGCGCTGCAGCTGCCGAGCAGCTGACCGTTTGGGCGCAGCGCTCCGGTTCAGACATTGTGCGCCACGAAGAGGGCTCCGATCCGGCATCCGTCATTTTTGACGGCATCGCGGCTGCCAAGGCCAGAGGCGCCGACGTCATCATCTGCGACACGGCGGGCAGGCTCCACAATAAGTCCAACCTCATGAACGAGCTGAATAAGATCAGCCGCATCATTGACCGCGAGCTGCCCGGCGCCGACAGGGAGACGCTCCTCGTCATCGACGCGACGACAGGGCAGAACGGGCTCATACAGGCGCGGGAATTCAAGGAGACGGCGGGCATCACCGGCCTCGTCCTCACTAAGCTCGACGGCACGGCGAAGGGCGGCATCGTGTTTGCCATCGCCGACCGGCTGCAGGTGCCCGTCAAGCTGATCGGCGTCGGCGAGAAGCCGGAAGACCTGATCGAATTTGAAGCAAGGGGCTTTGTGGAGGCATTGCTTAAATGACATTTATTCTGGCGAGCAACAATGAAGACAAATTGAAGGAAATGCAGACCATCCTGTCGGAGCTCGGGCTTGACGTCATCTCTCAAAAAGAAGCCGGGCTTACGCTGGAGGCTGAGGAAACGGGCATGACGTTTTATGAAAACGCGTATATAAAAGCTGAAGCTGCCATGAGGGCAACAGGGATGCCCGCCATTGCCGATGATTCGGGGCTGATGGTCGACGTTTTGAACGGAGAACCGGGCGTACAGTCAAAACGGTACGGCGGCGATGGGCTGAGCGACTCGGACAGAAACGCGCTATTGTTAAATAATATGGAAACAAAGGAACAT
>CAZJCH010000117.1:1777-6988 GCA_964544005.1 uncultured Papillibacter sp. | reverse complement strand
GATTTGATCGACACGCCGTCGAAGGCGTGGTTGAACGGCGCTGGCGATAAGAACGCACTGATAGGTGCTATCGAAGAAGCGGACAAAGTCTGCGGCAGTTGTGGATGCGAGTTTGATCCACTGTATAAGCGGGCGCTGGAGCTGAAAGCGCTGCTGTAGAATTAAAGAGACTCGTACGATGAAAGAAGCCATTTGTGTTTGCAATTGGCTTTTTTTGTTATATAGTGTAATATGTTATAAATCATTGATGTGACCTGGCACTTGAAACGACTGGAAATCACATGAGGCTAGGATAAATGACCCGACCTTCCGCAGCTTGTTGATTCTGAAGCATGCCGGGTGACTGTGAGAGGTGACAACAGTGACAAACGCGAAGGAAAAACTGATAGCTGAGCTGATATCACAGTTAAACGATGATGAGCAGATTATGTGCCGGAAGATCATCGCCTGCCTGACCGAGCTTGGTTATGTGCCATACAAAGAGAGCGTCAGGGACTTCGTGCTGTCGTTCAAAAACAGAGAAGTCAGGCAGACGATCACAAAGATCGGGATCAAGAGTGGAAGGGAAAAAGGCGTTTTTTACCGCATCAAGTTCTATGCCTGTGAAAGCCCGCCACTGAAATTCTTGGACGCCGTGATAAACACTGTCATACAGTCCAACGGGCAGTATGGGTGCTCAGATTGCGGCGTCTGCGGCGCGACGGAGGGCAAACGGGGGTATCGCTGCCAGTTGCCGAATGGGACGGAGTTTTTGCGATGCGGCGCTTATGTCGTGGAGATTCCAAATCTTGCGCCAGAGGACATCACAGACTTCAACGCGCTTCTCAATGAACAGCACGCGTATTTCTCGACGCGGGTAAAACGGGCATTGTACGTCACGAACGAAAACTGAGTACTGTGATATAGTGCCCGTACAGACGAAAAGGGGGGTATTTAGTGTGGATAACATAAAAAAGCATCTGGAGAAATTACATACCCAGATTGACAATAAGCTGGGCAAGGGTGAAGCTGATGTAATACTTTGTGAAAAACAGATACGAACCCGATTACTCATACGGCTGGAGCGCTGAAGTGTACCCGCGGGAGCTGCCGTTTGAGGCCGGGGAGGGGACGATTCATTATTTCTGCCCGTGCAGGAAAGCGGCAAGGTAACATGCTGGTATAAGGAGATATACATATGAGGTTTCAGAGTCTGGAACAACGCATGGCCCAGACGTATCTTGATACGTTTCCAGGATTTGTACCCGCTGAAGGCGGACCGGGCATCGAAGAACAAAAAGCGTTCCATCAGTTGATCGGGAGCTTGTATCAACTCGCGTTTAACGAGCCCGAATTATTCGTGGCGTCATCCCATGAGGATGACGCCTATCCGCTTCGTTTCAATAAATCGTCTTACAATAAGCCTGGTTTGAGGAGAGATATGCAGGCTTTTACAAAAGCCGTTGACGATTTGCTTTTGGTAATGTACGAAATGGGTAGCGATAAAAATGCGGTCAAGCTCAGCAAACGGCAGCGCGTCATACTGGAACGGCTTGGCATTAACGAGACCGATGCACTGCCTTCTGGGTGGATTTGGATGGCAACGCGCAAGGGAGCAAATCGGCTGTCTTTTTCGAAGTGTTTGTTCAGAAAAGATTATCCTTACCCGAGAGATGTTTTCGCGAAGCTGTTAGGCGACGAAACAGCCTTTCACAGACTTGAAGACTGGATGATCGGGCAGGGTTATGCGCGCTACTGCTTTCTGGACGGACGGATGTCCATGGATTACGCCAACCCGACATGGGATAAGGACCCGCCGCTTGGCGGAAATCTCAGTAAAATTCGTCATACGGGTATTGCGGTCAGTTACGACGGGATGGTTCAGGAGCCGCCAAGTCTGGGATTATGTATACCGCATGGTTTGAAGAAATACCTTGAGGCATTCGACAGTATGGATACGGGTCTTAAAGGCTTTGTTGCCGCGAATACAAAGGAATGCGACGCCTGCGGTTACTGCACCCAGACAGATAAAACAGGAACGCGGCCCAGAGCGTGCATCCCTGTGACGCATAATGGGATGAAACATCGTCTGTGCCCGTTTTTTCCGGGATACAGCTTTTGCTGGACTTCGGTCAACGGTGCGCGCGTTGATGAGCTCATCGCGATGCTGTCATTTATGGACAGTTTTATTTAAATAGGGCTTCGGACGATGGCGTATCGGCAACCAGTTCTTCAATCTGCTTTTCAATCGCCGCTTTCTCGGCAATGCGGGCGGATTTCAGGGCGGACAGCTTTGACAATGCACCGTTCACTTGGTGTTTGACCTGATAAACGCTTTCCTGCGAATCATGGATACGATTCATGACGGACCAGTCGGCAATGAGGCCGTCAAAGAAGTAATCGGCGAAGCGCAGAAAACCGTCAATATTTAGTGCACCCATCTCCGTGCTGATGCGGATGTCCGCCAGCTCTGTGCGGAAGCGGCTTAAAAGCACCTGAAGCTGTTCGGCGCCGGACTGTGCTTCGTCCAGATGCGAGTGCTTTGCCATATCGGAGAGAAGCCCGCCGCCCAGGAGGTCCCAGGTACCCCAGCCCTCGGCGCTTCCGAGGCTACTTTCGATACTGAGAATCATGTTCATGGCGGCGTTTCCGGCCCATACAGCCTCGTCCAATTCTTTGAGCTGGCTGACGACTATGCCGAGCCGGCGTTCCAAGTCGCCGAGCTTCTCGGCATAGGCGGGGTCTTCACGGAGTAGGTCTGTCAGTCTGGCAAAGACATGCGCATACTGCCGGGAACAGTCGCAGAGCGTCTCCCTTTCGCGGTTGAGTTCATCCATACGCGCCAGGCAGCCGTCAAGCTGGCAGACGGCCGCGTCGTATTTAAACTTCGTGGCGTACGCTTCCTGCTGTTCTTCGCTTAGCTTGGCGTCTTTTCTCCCTATTATCGAATAGAAGATTGATGTGGCGGTCGTTTTTTCCAGCCGCTCCACATCGGCTTCTTCTTTTATCAAGGCGTATTTCAAGCTGCATTCACGATCATTGAGCTCCCTTTTTTCGTTTTGTAAGCTCTGGAGCATCGCATCGATTTTGTTTAACCGTTCGATTTTTTCGGAAAGCCCGGCCAGCTCCACGCGCAGTTTTTCAACCATATTTATCCTCCAATATTACTGCAATAGCATTATTTACCATTATACTAGCACGGCAATACAAAGGCAAACTGCTTTTCCGGGTGAAGAATCGCTGACATAAACGAAAAAGGCGGGAGCAAACCCCCGCCTAACAATCATTATATGCTGTATACAGCCCTTACTTCATCTTGTCGTATGCTTTCTGTACCGCTTCGGCCATAATCTCATAGACGTTTGACGCGTCCATATGCATTACACCCAACTCGGTAGCGCCGCCTTTTGTAGCGACGGCCTTGACGGTGCTTTTGTAGTCGCCGCGGTCGATGGCGTTTTTGAAGGTCCGGGCGGCGATTTTTGCGCACGTTTCGGGGGAGAAGCCCAGTTTTTCGCCGGCTGCGGCGAAAGCGTCGATGAGATAGGCGGCGAAGCCGAGGCCGCAGGAGGAAAAGGCCATGACCTTCTCGATGTCCTCGGGGGCGATCTCAAAGGCGTAGCCAAGCTTGTGAAAGATACCGGCGACGTGCTCCGGCGCCTTTGTGTAGGCGACGACGCCGTCACAGACAGCGATGGCCAGCGAGGGCATGCCTCGTACAAGCTCGACAGTGCCGAGGAGCGCGTATAGTGTGTCAAACTGAACGCCCGCCATGAAGCTGACGACTGTTTTACCCTTTAGCAAATCCCTGTCGATAGCTGGCGCGAGCTCTTCAAACACATAGCTTTTTACGACAAGGAAGATAATCTCCGCGTTCCTAATGGCCGTGTTTACATTGTCCGTTACACAGAGGTCATATTTACTTGCGGCAAGTGCGCGGACTTCCGGCGCTTTATCGCAAACGCAGATATCCTTGCCGGCCGATGTTCCGGATTTTATGAGGCCCTCCGCCAGAGAATGGCCGAGATTACCGAAGCCGATGATAGCGATCTTCATAAAAAACACCCCGATAAAATTTATGCTCACAGCAGCCGCTGTGAGCACTCAGTTATTATTTACACTGCACGCGTAACCTTGCCGCTGCGGAGGCACCGAGTACAAACGTAAACATGGCGCGGGGTACCGTTCACAATAGCCGATACTCTCCTGACGTTCGGTTTCCATGTTCTGTTTGAGCGTCTGTGGGAATGGCTCACCCGGATACCGAAAGATACGCTCTTATCGCAAAATTCGCACTTAGCCATCTGCTGCACCTCCTTGCGTGTACGTATTATTTTTTGAACAGCTTTATTATATTAACAGATGAGCGATAGAATTGCAAGCATAAATTTACATAAAAAGCATGCCATTTATGTTAAGCCGCCACATAAAAACCTTGCAAATAGGAACGGTATTGTATACAATTTGTTCAGCGACACATATATTTACAAAGATTGCGCTTGGCGCGGGAGGAAAGTATGGATCGGGAGTACACATATAAATTGAAAACCCTCGTAGATGATCTGAAGCTCAATATCGTGTACCCATCGACGGATTACGAGAAGGTGAGCATACTAACCGGTGATGTCCACCGCCCTGGCCTGCAGCTGACAGGTTTTTACGACTATTTCGATCCGACCCGCATCCAGCTAATCGGCAGGATGGAAACGGCGTTTCTCAATAAATTCGATGAACAGGAACGGAAAGCAAAGGTTGATACCCTGATGTCGAAGAAGATACCCGCGCTCATTGTCTGCCATGACGCAGAAATGATGACGGCATATATTGAAGCGGCGGAAAAATACGACGTTTCCTTGTTTTCCACAATCCAAAACACATCCAATGTCGTGTCTGAGATCATCCGGATTATCAAGTCGGCGCTGGCTCAGCGCGTCACGCGCCACGGCACACTCGTAGAAGTATACGGTATTGGTCTCCTGCTCATGGGTGAAAGCGGTGTTGGCAAGAGCGAAGCCGCCATCGAGCTGTTAAAACGCGGCCATCGCTTAATTGCCGACGACGCCGTTGAGATCAAGGCCATCGCCAATACGCTGGAGGGCACGGCACCGGAGCTCATCCGCCATTACGTGGAGCTCAGAGGTATCGGCGTCATCGACGTGCGGCAGATTTTTGGTGTCGGCGCCATCAAGGCACGGCAGAACATCCACCTGATCGTCAATCTCGAGCCCTGGC
>CAZJCH010000117.1:0-1767 GCA_964544005.1 uncultured Papillibacter sp. | reverse complement strand
GCCCTGGCGCGAGGGGATGCTGTACGACAGGCTCGGCATCAACGAACAGCATATGACGATTCTAGGCGTCGACGTGGCTGCCGTAACGATCCCCGTCAAACCTGGCCGGAACCTGGCGATAATACTTGAAGTTGCCGCAATGAATCAGCGCCAGAAATTTATGGGCTACAACGCGGCGCTGGAATTCACACGCCAGATTAACAAGCATTTTGATGAGAAATTATCGTGACTTGATCAGGAGATTATTATGAGTTATATTTCCGCAGTGTTTGAAGCCTTACGAGAACAAATGCCGGAGATAGAATACCGCACTGACGAGCCGTTAAAAAAACACACCTCGTTCAAAATCGGCGGAAATGTTCAAGCGATGTTTTTTCCCGGAACGCAGAATGAAGTCATAGTACTCAGCCGGTTTTTGCATGATGCCGGCGTTACACCGCTCGTTATCGGCAACGGGACAAATATCCTCGCCGAGGACGGACCGCTGGATACGCTCGTAATAAAAACGCATACCTGTCTCAACAATATCAGTCTGACGAACGAAACAGAAATCTCGGCGGAGAGCGGCATCCTGCTCTCAAAGCTCGCTAATTTTGCGTTAGAGCGCGGCCTGACAGGCCTTGAGTTCGCCCATGGCATACCGGGGACGCTGGGCGGCGCCGTTTCAATGAACGCGGGCGCCTACGGCGGGGAGATGAAGGATGTGGTGGTCAAGACATCGGCCATCTTAACGGACGGCAAGATATATGAAACGGTTGGTTATGCACACGACTTCTCATATAGGCACAGTTGCTTCTCTGATAAGGCGGATGTGATTTTATCCTCCGTGCTCAAGCTGGAAAAAGGTGACCCTGAAGAGATCAGGTCCAGGATGGATGAGCTGTCAAAGAAACGCCGCGCGAGCCAGCCCTTGGATCAGCCCAGCGCCGGGAGCACCTTTAAAAGGCCTCAGGGCGGTTTTGCCGCCGCGCTCATCGAACAGGCCGGACTGAAGGGTTTCGCTGTCGGCGGGGCGATGGTTTCACAGAAACACACCGGCTTTATCGTCAACAGAGGGAACGCGACGTTCAAGGATGTCATGTCGGTTATAGATCACGTCCGTGAGACGGTGCTGAAGCAATTCGGAATCGCGCTCGAACCGGAGGTCAAAATTATTCGAAGCGAACAGTTAAAAAGAGAAAGGTGACCTATGGAAATACTCATTATATCCGGGCTTTCAGGTGCGGGGAAAAGCCGCGTCGCCGCCGTGTTGGAGGACATGGACTTTTACTGTGTCGACAATATGCCGGTCGCTCTGATGCCGAAGTTTGCCGAGCTTTGCCTGGCAACACGGGGGAGATACGAACGCGTTGCCCTCGTTACGGATGTGCGCGCTCTGGAAAACTTTAACGAGTTGTTCCTCGCCCTCGACGAAATGCGCGATATGGGATGCGATCACCGGATCCTGTTCGTCGAAGCAAGCTTCGAAACGATCGTCAAACGCTATAAGGAGACACGGCGCCGACATCCGCTGGACCCCGATGGGGGCGACCTTGAAAAATCCGTCCGACGAGAAATAGAAATTCTGGCGCCCGTCAGGGAACAGGCCGACATCATTATCGACACGACGGATCTGACGCTTGGCCGTCTTCAGCGCCGTTTATTTGCCATCTTCAACACGAACACGGACGAGAAGGCGATGAGCGTCAATGTCGTCTCCTTCGGGTACAAATACGGTATTCCGATCGAGTCGGATTTAGTTTTGGATGTGCGGTTTCTGCCCAATCC
>CAZJCH010000116.1:0-6994 GCA_964544005.1 uncultured Papillibacter sp. | reverse complement strand
CTCCCCCGCCGGCGCCATGGTCACCGGCGTCAACTGGGCCTTCGACGGCGGTTTGCTCTGCGTGAATTAGTCCGATATCATAAGATGCCGAAATACCCGATCTCATGTGAAATCGGGTATTTTCTTTACATGCATTCTGCGTCGTCATTCATGCACTTTACGCCATAACTGTTACAAAAGCGTCTCTTTGTTGTTAATATAAGTGCGAAAAAAAACATGAAAGGCGTGAAATATGAAAAACCGTGAATGAGTATCAGCGTAATGATTTTAGTAAGGTTCTATACATGAAAAAGTGGTATTGCCTCTCGTTTATAACGATCATTGCTGCATTTGTACTGGAAGTCCTGCCATATGGCGCGGTTCTTAATTTCGGAAGCCCCGACGGAACCGTCAAGCGTGCCACGTACTCATACTTTAACATGATAACCTTCGGGTATGCAAATTTTGGGCCCATCCCGACAGCGCTGTTCAGTACCGTCATACTGATCGGCGTCGCCGTTCTCCTGGTCTATAAGAAACCGGCGCCGAAACTCAACTCCGCTATGATCGGCTGCGGTGTCATCGCATTATTTTTCTCCCTGTTACCGGCACTACAGGATATCCGTGGTGTGTCGGCTGTTGGCGTCATTATATCCGTCCTGCTGCTTGCAGCGACAGCATTGCTGATCCCCGCGAGGCTCAGGCTTCGAGGGGAAGAATAAGCTTGTAAGCACAAACTCAATTTTCAGGCCACCTTTTAAAAGAGGCGGCCTGTTTGTTGGCTGATATCGTTTTTTTTCTATGTCCTGCCCGGCCCCGCCCGCAGTATCGGCTGGAGCTGAACGCCGCTTAAAGCCGCTTCGATGGCAGCGGGGACGAGGGTGAAGTCCGCCGTGACGGAGGCGGGCTTTTTGACGGGATCATCCTGGTAATACGGGACGAAAAAGACATTCTTGCGGTTTAACAGCTTGCCAATATTGGCGGCGTTCCCGGACAGCCCGTCGTTCGTCGAAACGGCAATCACAATGGGCCTGCTGTTTCTGAGATGCGCTTTGGCGGCCATTGTGACGCTGGTGTCTGTGACGCCTCCGGCGAGCTTGGCGATGGTATTGCCGGTGCACGGCGCGATGACAAGAACGTCCAGGAGCGCCTGGGGCCCGATGGGTTCGGCGTCTTTGATGGTGCTGATGATCTTATTCCCGCAGATCGATTCGATCCTGTCGATAAAGCCTTTTGCCGTGCCGAACCTTGTGTCGGTGCTGTAAGCGTTTTCGGACATGATCGGTGTGACGGCCGCGAATAATTCCTTGGTTTTCTCAAGCGCCCCGATGGCCTTGTCATATGTGCAGTAAGAGCCGCATAAAGCGAAACCGATATTTTTTAAGATCATAACGCAGTGCCCTTTTCCTTTAGGACATTATAAATCGTATCCCGAATGATCGCTCCCGATGTGACCGGCGCGACTTCACCCGGCAGGCTGAGCGCCCATACAGCCTTGACGCCCAGCTTGGATGCGGCCGAAAAGTCCATACCGCCGGGCTTTGAGGCGAGATCCAGGCACAAGCAGCCGTGCCGCAGCTTCGAAAGCCGGTTTTCGCCGAGCACCCGGGCTGGGATCGTATTGATGACGACATCATATTTTGAAAGCGAGCCGTCAATATTTCCTGTCTCCTCTGCCTGGTATCCATAGGCTTTAATCCATGCCAGATCGGCGTAATTGCGCGCCGTTGCCGTCACATTTGCGCCAAGGCCGCGCAGACGGTGGCTTAATATTTTCCCGATGCGTCCGAAGCCTATCACGAGGCAGGCCGAATGGCAGATGGTTATCGGCGTTTCCTCCATGATAAGCTGGATCGCCCCTTCTGCCGCCGCAACGGCATTTGCTATGGCGAGCTCCTCGCGCTCCAGATAGTCGATAAGCGTAATGCCCATCGTATCGGCCATTTCATGCGTTGTGTCATCGATCCGGCCGGCGCATAAAATCTGGTCCGGGCGCAGGACGGAGAGAATCTCCCGCGTCGTATGTAATCCGCTGCTCAGAGGCGCGTTCAGCATCCCCTCCCTGGAGGTCACCGGCAGGGGCATGATCACGCAGGCGGCGTCGTCCGTCGCCTCCCTGATGAGTGCTTTTTGTGAAGCGCTGCCTTCCAGACGGATTTTGTCTATCGCAAAGGTCGAAACCGAATGCCCGTCGGCCGCCAGCAGTTCAGCCAGCTTTGCCTGGCGCATGTCGCCTCCGATAACTGCAAATTTCATTTGATTTCCTCCCAGCATATAAACGTATAAAGCGCCGACTGTTTCCGTTTATTCTATTCTGCTGCCGCCTCCCGCGTGACAGCGTGCCGGATGAATTCAAAACAAAACCGGCCCGACTGAAATCGGGCCGGCTCGAGCAGCGCGCAATGAGCGCTAATGACTGTTATGGCAGGCATCGCAGTCGCAGACACAGCCCACGATGGGCTCCGGATCGATACCCTGCCGTCTGTAATAATCGGCGATGGCCGACTTGATACCCTCCTCCGCCAGCACGGAGCAGTGGAGCTTTGCCGGGGGCAGCCCGTCGAGGGCCTCTGCCACGGCGGAATTCGTCAGCTTCAGCGCCTCTTCGATCGTTTTGCCCTTGACGAGCTCCGTGGCCATGGACGACGTGGCGATGGCAGCGCCGCAGCCGAAGGTCTTGAAGCTGATATCCTTAATCACGTCGTCTTCGATCTTCATGTAAATCTTCATGATGTCGCCGCACTTCGGGTTGCCCACCTGCCCTATGGCGTTGGCGTCCTCCAGCTCTCCCACATTGCGCGGGTTTGAAAAATGCTCCATGACTTTTTCTGAATACATGTTGAATTCTCCTATATCTCTAGTCTGTTATCAGCATTTTACCATTCGGTCAAGGCTCTGCCGGGCGGCGCCCGCCTCATCCTCGTCCAGCGTGATTTCATGCTCTTCGTTTTCAAGGCAGTTCAGGACGGCCTGCAGCGTCACTTTTTTCATGTTTGGACAGACAAACGCCGAGGTGACCGAATAAAACCGCTTGTCCGGCAGCTCTCTTTGAAGCCGCGCGGCGATCTCCATTTCCGTGCCGATGAGAAATTCCTTTGCGTCCGTCTCCCGGGCGAATTTTATGATTTCGGACGTGCTCCCCACAAAATCGGCGTGCCTCAGAACATCCGCCCGGCACTCAGGGTGCACGGCGAATTGCGCGTTCGGATGCGCTTTTTTGGCGGCGAGAATATCCGCCTCCGTGATCCTGTGGTGCGTCGGGCAGAAGCCCGTGTGGAGGATAAACTTTTTTTCCGGGACCTTTGAAGCCGTATATTCCGCCAGATGGATATCGGGAACAAAAATGATCTCTTCTGCGTCCAAAGCTCTGGCGATGCGCAGCGCCGACGACGAGGTGCAGCATATATCGCACTCCGCCTTAACGGCAGCCGAGGAATTGACATAACACATGACGGCGGCGTTCGGATGCTCCGCCTTCAGCCGCCGGACGTCGTCCGGCGTCACCATGTCCGCCATCGGGCAGCCCGCGTCGACGGCAGGAATGAGCACCCTTTTGTCGGGTGATAAAAGCTTCGCGCTCTCGCCCATAAACCGGACGCCGCAGACGATAATAAGGGTTTCCTCAGCCTCCTTGGCCCGTTTGGCCATCTCGAAGGAATCGCCGACGATGTCCGCGATATCCTGAACCTCCAGCGGCACATAGTAATGCGCCAGAATCAGCGCGTTCTTCTCTTTTTTCAGCTTCAGTATCTGCTTTTGAATGTCATTAAAATTTTCCATTTAATCTGTCCTCCCAGAGCGGCGACATGGCCCTGAGCTTCTCCACGACCTGAGGCACTGTCCCGATAATGTAATCGATATCCTCGTCCCTCGTCGTTTCGTTGATCGAGAGCCGGAGGGAGCCGTGCGCCACCTCGTGCTTCAGCCCAATCGCCAGCAGCACATGGGACGGGTCCAGAGACGCCGAGGAGCAGGCCGAGCCGGAGGAGGCGCAGATGCCGGCGTTGTCCAGCGTCAGGACCATTGCCTCGCCCTCCACGCACTCAAAAACAAACGACGCCGTGCCCGGCAGCCTGTTCACAGGATCCCCCGTGAGCTGCGAAAACGGTATTTTCAAAAGCTCCGTAATCAGCCTGTCCCGCATCGCCGTGATTTTAGTAACGTTGCTGTCCATGTTGAGAACAGCTTCCTCAAGTGCCGCCGCCATCCCGGCGGCGCCCGCCACGTTCTCCGTCGAGGAGCGCCTTTTGTTCTCCTGGCCGCCGCCGAAAAGAAGCGGCGGGATATAATTACCCTTCTTTATATAGAGAGCGCCGATGCCCTTCGGGCCCCTGAACTTATGGCCGGCCACGGACATCATGTCGATATTCATCTCCGACACGCTGATCGGTATATGGCCGACAGCCTGAATGGCGTCGGTATGGAACAGGATGCCCCTCTCACGCGCGACAGCGCCGATCTCGGTGATGGGCTGGATCGTGCCGAGCTCATTGTTCGCCGTCATGATGGTGATGAGGATCGTATCGCTGCGTATCGCACTTTTCAACGCGTCAAGCGAAACCCTGCCATCTCTGTTGACGGGCAGGTACGTCACGTCATACCCCTGCTTCTCCAGATACTCCAGCGTATGGGAAACGGCGTGGTGCTCGATGGACGAGGTGATGATATGCTTCCCAATTTTGCCCTTGATTTCAGCGGCACCCCGGAGCGCCCAGTTGTCGGCCTCCGTGCCGCTGCCGGTGAAGTAGATTTCCTCGGGCTTTGCCCCAATGGCTGCCGCCACTTTGGCGCGTGCCGCTTCTAGTCCCTTTTTTGCCTCTCTGCCGAGGCCGTATATCGCCGAAGGATTGCCGTAGCACTCCGTCAGATAAGGTATCATCGCGTCCAGAGCCGTTTTCGACAAGGCTGTCGTGCCGGCATTGTCCGCATAAACGAGTCGTGCTGCCATTTCTCTCTCCAGTCATACTAAATTAGTAGGTTAACACTCCTTCACTGTATACCAAGGGATACTGTTTGTCAACACGTGCATGTTGATATTATGCCCCTGTCATGGTATGATGTACGCAGTTTACCGGGAAAATCACGAAAACCTTCGGAGGTGCAAAATGAAACGATTCTTTATAATCACGCTTGTTTTGCTGCTCCTTTTTTGTTTTACGACAGCTTACGCCGTCGCGCCCGGTTCGGCCGGCGACCCGCTCATCTCGCTCAGCTATATCAATAATACATTCCGGCCGGCTGTACGCACCGACAGCAAGACCCTTATTGATAACACCGTCGGAAAGGCATACGATGACACGCTGAAAAAACTGCGGGAAGCCTATGACGGGTATATACTCCGGCTGGGTGCCGTTCAGGGTTATACATTTGCCGGTTCTTTCACGGCGCTCAATCTTCCGGTCGGAACAGCGGCTGAGCTCATAACCGGCGGCACGTTTGTCCTCACGTCAGGAGACGCGGTCCTTCAGCTTGAAAAAGGTACCGTCATTAATATTTCAACGGGAACGGAAGTGCCGAATGGCTCCGCGCTGACGACGAACCAGCGGTATTTCTGCGCCGAGGACACTTCAGCCCGGTTCGCCGCGGCATCGGCCGCCACGGGCCTTGTTGACGGCTATTACAAGTCCGGCGGTACCGTCATCGTGAACCCGGTTTTGTTCGCCGACGTCAAAACAGGCGACTGGTTTTATAACGCCGTCCGGTATGCCGGGGATAACAATCTTTTCAAGGGCACATCGCCGACGACCTTTGAGCCGCAGACAGCCATGTCGAGGGGCATGTTCGTCACCGTCCTGTACAGGCTGGCGGGTCAGCCGGCCGCCGCCTCCACCTCCGCTTTTTCAGACGTGCCGTCCAATCAGTATTACACCGGCGCGGTCATCTGGGCAAACGCCAACAGCATCGTCACCGGATACGACGGCAAATTTCAGCCGGATGTTCTCATCACGCGCGAACAAATGGCCGTTATCCTCTGCCGCTACGCGGCCTATGCCGGGTACGGCACAGCTTACGCCAACACATCCGTTTTTGACGCTTTCCCCGATAAGGGCAGCGTCGCCGGTTATGCGTCGGACCAGGTCAAATGGGCGGCATATCACGGACTGATTTCCGGTGTCAGCGGCAAGCTTCTGCCGAACAATACGGCCTCCAGAGCTGAAGTCGCGCAGATCATCCTGAATTTCTGCCAAAAAATCATCGGCAGCTAGAGTTCCCGTCGTGTAACAGACAGACGTCTCCTGAATAATATGAAGTGAGCCCTTTTCAGGGGCATCATATATATGGAGGAATCGACTTATGGGCTGCGATCGTGGATTATTCGGCAACAACTGCTGGATCTGGGTTATCATCATTATCGTCATCCTGGCCTGCTGCAATAACGGCTTGCTCGGCGGCGGTATCTGACCGGTAACGTTTAATAGCCTCCTGAATAGAATAAACCGAACCCCTTGCTGAAAGGAGTATCATTCTTGGAGGTGCACTATGAGTAATTGCGGATTGTTCGGCAATAACAGTTGGACCTGGGTCATTATCATCATCGTCATTCTTTGCTGCTGCAACAACGGTCCGTTCGGCGGCGCCTGCTAATAACTGCCGACCCGAAAGTCACGGCTTTGCCATGGCGCAGTAGAAACGTTAACACAACGCTGCTGATATGTTATATATAGCAAGCCCTGACGATTTGAACGACGAGATACGCTGATTTAGCCGGTGCGGATCAAACCGGATGCGCACAGCCTCCCCGGTTGGATTTTGATACAGCGATTCACTTCAGCGGCATCGGTTTTTTCCGAGTGTTAAAATGAATACGCCGGGAGGCTTTAAGCCAACCGGCTTTACATATTCGTGTTCAGTGGACAAGTTTGTCTATTTGGGAAGCATTTAGCATATTGCTTTAAGCGCAATCACATAGTATAATAAGTAACACTTTCCCCGCGATTATAAACGCGCAGCGTCGTGCTGCGGCGCGGGGCAAGGCCGCACTAGTCGGGGAGTCAGCGGTGCCCTGTCGCCTGCA
>CAZJCH010000115.1:0-7027 GCA_964544005.1 uncultured Papillibacter sp. | reverse complement strand
CGGTAGTCCTCTGTGACGGCTCGCTGATGATTTTGAAGTCAAGATTTTTAGCGTCAGCCTTAGTTCCCCAATAGGAGTCATTTGCGATGAGCTTGACTGAGCTGCCCTGAACCCACTCGTCCAGCATATACGCGCCGGTTCCGACAGGAGTTGTGATGAATTGGTCTGGACTGTCGTTATAGGACTTCTCGCTGATTATGTATATTTTTCCGAACTGTGACATGTAGACCATCCCACTGGAGGTTGTAACGAGCTTGAAGGTATAGTCATCGACGGCTTCGCTTTTTTCGTAGTCAATGACTGCGGTGTTGCTGGCCATAGGGCTGTCGGCACAGAGCTTGAAGCTGAAAAGGCAGTCGGAAGCGGTAATCTCGTTGCCATTTGTGTCTGTGATACCCTTTTTCAGATGGAAAGTGTATATAAGTCCGTCATCGCTAAGCTCATATCTTTCCATCAACTGTGGCACAACCTCACCCGTTGCGTCGCTAAGTCTAAACAGCGTGTCATATAAATTGAAAACGATGAAAACGGTAAATGAATTGCTTGTTCCAAAGGGACTCAGGTTTCCGGGGTCTGTAGGATAGGCGACAGCTATTGAAGTGTTAACCGGTTCAGGGGGCTGCTGCGCAGGTGATTGTGTTGGCTCCTGACCTTGCTGAGGCGGCGTGGTTCCCGGCGTTTCGGTCGTCCCATTAGTACCGCAAGCTGCAATTGCAAGAAGCAAAGCAAGGCACAAAAGGACAAGGATATGTGTTTTCACTCTTTTCATTTTCTTACTATTCCTTTCTAGTCGTTTCAATCTATGCAATTTATTTCCTTAGCCTTACAGCAGGAAACAAAATGGCCTGATTTGATTTCGTCCAAAACCTGTGGTTTTTGGCACTCCGCATCCGCATAAGGGCATCTGGCGGCAAATCTGCATCCGGCAGCGGGATTGATAGGTGACGTTATTTCCCCCTTTACAATTATCCGCTCACGCTTATGGTGAACGTCCGGTACCGGGATCGCGGAAATGAGGATTTTAGTGTACGGATGCAGTGGGTTCTCGAACAACTCCTCAGAGTACGCCCGCTCCACGAGCTGCCCCAGATACATGACTGCAATATCATTGGAAATATGTTCAACGACCGATAAATCGTGTGTAATGAATATATAGGCAAGTCCCATCTTCTCCTGAATATCCTGAAGCAGGTTTATTATCTGTGCTTGAATAGATACGTCCAAAGCTGAGACGGGCTCATCACAGACTATAAATTTCGGTTCGAGAGCCAACGCTCTGGCTATACCAATACGTTGGCGGCGTCCACCGTCCAGTTCGTGAGGATAAGCCTCGGCGAAACGCTCCGCAAGCCCGACAAGCTCCATCAGGCCACTCACCTTTGCGCGTATCTCCTGTCGGGACAGTTCTTTCTCTATGACGAGTGGTTCGGAAATCGTCTGCCTGACCGTTTTCCTGGGGTCAAGTGATGAGTAAGGGTCTTGAAAAATCAATTGCGCATTTTTTCTGAATTCCTTGAGCTTCGCTTTTCTGAGACGAGTTATGTCTTCGCCCTCAAAGAGTATTTGACCGCCGGTGCTTTGGGTGAGATGAACCAAGAGCCTTCCGAGAGTTGACTTGCCGCATCCGGACTCGCCGACAAGACCGAGCGTCCGGCCTTTCTCAACTGTGAAGCTTACATCGTCAACGGCATGCAGCATTCCACGCGACGTTTTAAAATACTTTTTCAGATTCTTGACTTCAAGTATTGAATTCACCGTATAACGTTCCCTTCAAGAAAGCATTTCGTGTAATGAGTTTCGGATAGTTGTCTGTTTTCAGGTACCTCAAGAGCGCAGCGGTCAGTCGCGTACTCGCATCTTTTGTGGAACTTGCAGCCTGACGGCAAATTCGAGGGATCGGGCATAAGTCCTTTGATTGGATTAAGGCGGCGCGCTTTTTTATTCGCGCTGGGAAGCGACCTGAAAAGACCGGCTGTATATGGATGTGCTGTGCGGTCGAAAATTTCCACCGCCGTACCGTATTCGACAATTTCGCCGGCGTAAATAACTGCCACGCTGTCGCAGGTCTCGGCTACGATTCCAAGGTCGTGGGTAATCAGGAGCATTGACGTTCCCAATTCGTTTTGCAGAGTCTTCATCATATCAAGCACCTGAGCTTGAATTGTGACGTCAAGCGCCGTTGTCGGTTCGTCCGCGAGAAGAAGCTCCGGGTTGCAGGCCAAAGCCATTGCTATTACGACGCGCTGCTTCATACCGCCGGAAAATTGGTTCGGATAATCTGAGTACCGCTCGCGGGGGATACCGACATTCTCAAGCATTTGCATCCCATGTTCTGTGATTTCTTTTTTTGAATAATCAGAGTGCAGCTTGATGGATTCGGCTATTTGCTTGCCGACCTTTTCAATCGGATTGAGTGATGTCATCGGATCCTGAAATATCATGGATATCTTATCGCCGCGTATCTCTCTCATGCGTTCCGTCTTCGCCGTGAGAAGCTCCTCACCCTTAAAAACAATCTTTCCGCCGCATATTTTTGAGGGTGGCTCAGGGAGTATACGCATAATAGCCTTTGCTATTGTGGTCTTACCGGCTCCTGTCTCTCCGACCAAACCCACTGTTTCACCCCTTTTTATAGTGAGATTGACGTTATTCACGGCGTTTATTGTGTTCTGTTCGGTTATATATTTCACAACGAGGTCATTAACAGTTAGTAATACCTCGCTTTTCTCAGCAGAACAGCTTTCAGCTGTGGTCTTTTCGTTGTCTTCAACCATTTTTTCTCTCCTCAGTCCCTTAATCTCGGGTCGAGCGCATCTCTGAGGCCGTCTCCGAAAACATTACATGCCAGCACAGTAATCATTATCATGACACCCGGGTATAGAACGAGTGTCGGATAATCGCGCATCAGCGACCTGCCGCCTGCCAGCATCGCGCCCCACTCAGGCAACGGCGCCTGCGCGCCAAGACCTATGAAGCTGAGCGACGCCGCGACCAATATGCTGGTACCGAGAGACATAGTTATATAAACTATCATCGGGGAGAATGAGTTAGGGAGGACGTGAGTCAGAATAATTCGTAAATCGCTGGCATTTACTATACGGGCGGCTTCGACGTACTCAAGTCCTCTGACCTGCAGTATGGACGCTCTTATCAGCCTTGCGTATTTAGGAAAGGATGCGACGCCAAGCGCGATAATCGCGCTCCTTATTCCCGGAGCCATCGCGGTAGCCAACGCTATTGAGAGCAAAATGGCCGGTATCGACTGGTATATATCAAGGAAACGCATGATGTAATTGTCTGTTCTACCGCCGTAATATCCGGCTATTCCTCCCAGAATGATTCCAATAACAGAACCGATGACAACCACAAGTACTCCCATCATGAGCGATATACGAGCACCGTAAATCAATCTGCTGAGGATGTCTCTGCCAAGGGCGTCGGTTCCCAACAAGTGTTCCCTTGTATGCAGCACAAGGACTGCGCTGGGATCCATCTCGTCATACTCGTAAGGCATTATATAAGGGCCAATGAGCACAAGGATTATTAGAAGCACGATGATTATCAATCCCGCCATAGCCAGCTTGTTCTTTCTAAGCTGACGGAATACCGTGGCGGCATGGGAGCGGTTCCCCTTTTGAGCTTTAGCTTCGCGGAGCTCGTTTTTTACTAATGATTCCATATTTCACACCTTCTTTAAATAACGGCGCAGGTTACTCAAGATTCGTATTGTGCGCGGATCCTAGGGTCTACAATCGCATATATGATATCAACGATCAGCATTATAAGACTGAAGCAAATGGCTATAATAAGAACACCTCCGCGAACTGCCGGATAATCACGGTTGGCGATAGACGTCAGCATATATGAGCCTACACCTGGTATCGAGAAGATTGCTTCCGCGACTAGCGCACCGCCGAACATACTGGCGACCTGCATTCCAACAACTGTGATTATAGGGATAAGGGCGTTTTTAAGCGCATGTTGATATATTACTACGAGTTCCTTTTGCCCCTTGGATCGGGCTGTCGTTATAAAATCCTGACGAATAACCTCGAGCATACTTGAACGTGTTTGTCTCGCTATTCCACCCGCTCCACCGACTGCTATTGAGATACATGGTAGTATATAGCATCTAAAGCTATCCGCGCCGATGGAGGGCAGCCATCCGAGCGTAAGCGAGAACAACATGACTAATAGCAGAGCAAACCAGAAGTTTGGCATTGAGACAAAGAAGAGCGACAAGAACATCGAGCCGTTGTCTTTCCAAGATGACTGATTTGTCGCTGCCAGAACGCCTAGCGGTATTCCTATCAATAAGGAAAGGAGTACGCTCCCCAGCGCCAACTTTAGTGTATATGGCAAACGCATCAGTACTTGACTGACGACATCCTGATTCGTCTTGAAAGAGTTGCCGAAGTCAGCTTGCAAAAATATATTTTTCAGGAAGACGCCAAGCTGCACGATGTACGGCTCATTTATACCCAACTCGACTCTCTTCGCCTCGTACATTTCCTCAGTTGCGTTTGAACCGAGAATAATCATCGCAGGATCGCCCGGCGAGAAATACATGATAGTGAAGACGAAAATCGATACTCCAATTATGACCGGGATCATCCATAGCAGTCGTTTTATTATGAATTTCCACATATCTTCATTTCCTTTCAGAGGACAGGATTCAGACACATTGCGTCACTTTTGCTAAAGCGATTCCGCAACCAAGGAAATAATAATTCAAAGTTAAAAATTTATCAAGCTATTTTTAGTTAATTCAAAATTATTGTTGTTATATAACAATTATTTTGAATTATATTTGTTTGTTATTTTTGTATACATTGACATTTTGAGCAGTTATACTATACCTTAAATAAGCTAAACTTTTAGCAACATTTTAAGAAATATTTCTAGCTTATTCTTTGGTGAGCGTCAACACCGTTAGCCCATCAATTGGCGATGCGATCCCATTTTACTTTAATTCCACAAGTCCTTGGTATATAATATATTAGTTATATTATATGCAAAGAAAGGAGAGGTACCAAGCTTTGACAGAAGGGAATAAGGCTGTCACGATAAAAGATGTAGCCGCAGCCGCTGGTGTATCGCCCAGTACGGTCTCAGTCATCCTAAACCGCAATGGGAACAAGTACAGAATATCGAAAAGCACACAGGCCAAAGTACTCTCTGTGGCTAAAGAGCTCAAATACAAGACAAACGTATATGCAAAGCAACTCGCAATGGGCAATGCCATTGAGAATCCAATCATATGCATATTCTGGGAGGCGTTCTTCGACCATGGCCCGCTGAAGGAATTTTTTGAGGGATTGATGCGGTTTAAAAACGAATGTAGACCGAGCTTCGAGTTCGCCATCCATCCGTATGAGTCCGGAAATCTGTCCTCGATGAGCAAAATAATCGCTTTAGGCATCTACCAAGGGTTTATCGTCACCGGTCTTTCCGAAAAGGATGAAGATTTCCTCATGTCGGTAAACACTGAGATACCGATCGTGCTTTTCAACAGTGATACCGGCAACTTCAATGCGGTCTATATCGATAACTACTCCGCCGGTCAAAAGGCTGCAAAATGCCTTCTTAATTATTCCCCGACCTCACTCGTATGTATTAATCCGCTAATAATGCACAAAAACCCCGGCATCAGGCACGCTGGTTTCTACGACACGTGTGTGAAGAACGGAGTCCCATCCGAGACCATACACACTATTTACGAAGAGAACAGCTTCAAAGGCGGATACGCAGCTGCAGAAAAGATTATTAGTAGCGTCGAGGCTTCTCTCGGTGTATTTGTTTCTGGGGATTCAATGTTGGCCGGTTTTGTTAAGTGCTTCAAAGATCATAATTGTGCGATACCGGGTAATACGTTCGTAGTCTCCTATGGCAACAATATCGCTTGCGAGATTATTACGCCGACGGTCACAAGCATCTGCCCCCCTACCAGCGATATGGGATACGATTGTATACAGATGATAGATCAATCGATGAGAGGAACCATCGGAAAGGGTAATGTTAAAAAGCACGAATGCCTGCTTACTTACAGGGAGAGCTGCCCTGATACTTTAGATACCAAAGAGCAAGAGATTCATAGCTAAGGACTTGAAATATGAAAAAACAACGTTGCGTCCGGCGCTAACCCTCTCCAGACATACGAATGGCCTAGAGGCGAAATACAAACCTTATTTTAGCCTTAACGATGTATATTTTTGCATGAGTGAACGCCGCCATATTGATCACTCAACCACACTTTTGCCTGACTCGGTTATAGTTACTTCGTTATTATTCACAGGTTATTTTCGGTCCGCATAATAAGTTCATTTTGAACAGCCGGCGTCAGAAGAGTGAAAAATGTGCTGTATCCGACGACCCTTACAATTAGATCCTGATGTTCCTTCGGGCGTTCCTGCGCTTCTCTCAACACTATATGTTGTGCTCTTCGTTTTACAGAGACAAAAAATGCAAGCCTCTCGTAAAATGTGTGTTAAAGCAAATATTCTAGTATAACGTTTATAAAATAATTGGACTAAATTTGCAAAAGGCGTATAATCAAAGTATCGAGATATGGAGGTACATTGATTATGGCAAAAGCGCAGAAATTAGAGTTAACATATAGCGATAGAGAATATTTTGAAGCTCTTGTCCGTACAAGAACAACACAGGCTCAGGCAGTGCAACGTGCGAAGATCATACTATTAAAAGCAGACGGTATCTCAATAGATGCAATAGCAGCCAAACTGGACATAAACAGAAAAAGCGTTATGCTCTGCCTCAGGAAGTTTGAAGACGGCGGGCCTGAGAATGCCATCTATGACACCCCCGGCAGAGGGCGAAATCCGGAAATAACAGACGACGAAAAAGCATGGATTATCAATATAGCTTGCCAAAAACCAACGGAGTACGGTTTTGCAGCGGAGACATGGACTTATACGATGCTAACATCCTGCATCAACAAAATTTCAGAATCATCCGGCCATATACGACTATCCACAATCAGCCGGTCCAACATAAAGAATATCTTGGA
>CAZJCH010000114.1:0-7064 GCA_964544005.1 uncultured Papillibacter sp. | reverse complement strand
TACAATGCCCTTCTAGGGCTAGAGCATACCACGCGTTTCACGCGTGGTTATGATTACCGAGTTACGCCTTATATCCCCTTGCTTTAGCAATGTGGATATAAGGCGTTCTCCGTTCATGTAAAATAATCCTTGTATTAGTTAGCGCCGTGTAGCATAATACTTGCGTGGTATATAAAAGCAATAATAATGTGGTCTATTCCTGCAAATATCATGTGGTTTGGTGTCCTAAGTATCGGCGTAAAATCCTTGTGGATGATATAGCGGTTCGGCTGAAGGAGTTGATACGCGCAGAGGCTGAAGCGTTGAGCGCCGATATAATCGAAATGGAAGTCATGCCCGACCATGTACATCTGCTGATTGAAGTAGACCCGCAATTCGGTATCCACCGCGCTATCAAACAGATCAAAGGAAAAACTTCATTTGTCCTGCGGAATGAATTTAAGTCATTGACAACACGGCTCCCTTCTCTATGGACTAACAGTTATTTTGTGTCGACAGTTGGCGGCGCTCCGCTTGCCGTCATTAAGCAGTACATTGAGAATCAGGAACGCGATCAAAGAAAAAAGTAAAGGGAGGTGCAATACGGTGAAAACATATTGTTTCAAGCTGTATCAAAACAAGCGCAACCGCTATTTAAAGCGTCAAATCAATATTGCCGGAATAATCTATAATCACTGTATTGCGCTCCATAAGCGGTACTACAAACTGTATCACAAGAGCCTTAACGCCTATGCCCTGATGAAGCACATAACCAAACTGAAACGATTGCCGAAATACGTTGAATGGAACACAGTGGGGTCTCAGGCTATACAGGATATAGTAGAGCGGATAGACAAGGGTTATAAACTCTTTTTCCGCAATCGCAAAGCTGGCATAAAGTCCGCGCCCCCGTCATTCAAAAAGGTCAAGAAGTATAAGTCTTTCACGCTGAAACAGTCTGGGTACAAGTTGTTCGAGGACAACAGGATTCAGATTCAGGGCAGAATGTACAAGTATTTTAAATCTCAGGAAATCGAAGGTAAAGTCAAGACCGTCACTGTCAAGCGGGACAGCCTCGGAGATATCTACGTCTACATCGTCTGTGAAACGCCAGAACGAAAGGTCATGCCAAGACCGGGTAACAGCGTCGGGTATGACTTTGGCTTAAAGACGTTCCTCAAGGCTTCGGATGGTAACGATATCGAATCGCCGCTATTCTTCAAGCAAGGCCAGAGCGAAATTAAGAGGTTAAGCCGACAACTATCCACAAAGAAAAACGGTTCCAATAATCGAAGAAAAGCAAAGCGGGAATTGGAAAGAGCGCACAAAAGGATAGCTGACAGACGGAAAGACTTTCACTTCAAACTGGCAAAACACATAGCGGAGGAATACGCCGTTGTCTGCATTGAAAACTTGAATATTAAGGGTATGCAAAAGATTTGGGGCAAAAAGATATCTGACCTGTCACACAGCAGTTTCGTGAATATACTCAAGTATCAATGCTCAAAGGTGGGCTCTCAGGTAGCGGAGATATCGCGATTCTATCCATCAAGTAAGACCTGTCATGTTTGCGGTACTATCAACGAAAACCTGACGCTGAAAGACCGCGAATGGACTTGCGATTGCTGTGGCGCAAAGCACGACCGCGACCACAACGCTGCGGTTAATATCGAAAGAGTTGGGACATCAACTCTCGGAGTAGAGATTGTAAGACCTGCTAAAGCGGGCTAATCTTGTTGATGCCGGTATCCCCTGCCTTTAGGCATGGGGAGTATGTCAAAGCTTGCTGCTTATCCACGCCAGCACGTCCTGAAAGACTTCTTCTTTGTTTGTCTCGTTCAAAACCTCGTGGCGGGCGCCTTCGTACATTTTCAGCGTGACATCGGCCATGCCCGCGTCTTTGAAGAGCGAAAAGACTTTTTTCGGGCCGGCGCCGTAATCGCCGACGGGGTCCTCGGTGCCGGAGATGAAGAGGATGGGGAGGCCTTTTTGCATTTTGGCGATATTCTTCATTTTACCGACAAATTTGATGCCACCGAGCATGTCGGCGAATAGGCCGATGGACGGGACAAAGCCGCAGACGGCGTCGGCCATATATTTTTCGACAACATCATGATCCCGTGTCAGCCAGTCGGAGGACGTGCGGTGATTGGGGATGCGCCGGTTGTACGCGCCGAAACAGAGGTAGTTAAGGCGGGCGCTTTTGCGCCGCGCTCCGAACAACAACCGTTCGGCAGCCGCCGCTGTGAGGCCGACATTCAGGAGGATAGACGCCTGCTGGCCTGTCCCGCTGAGAATACACCCAGTCAGGCAATTATGGTGCCGGATGAGAAGCGTCCGCGCCAGAAAGCTGCCCATTGAATGGCCGAGGAGGAAATATGGAAGCTTGGGGTATTTGATACGTGTTTTTTCTAAAAGGCAGAGCATATCATTGATGGCGATGTCCCAGCCGCCCTTTTCGGCGATGAAGCCGATATCCGTTTCATCAGCTGCCGATTTCCCGTGCCCCGTAAGGCTGTTGCCGATAACGGCAAAGCCGTTATTTGCCATAAACCGTGCAAACGTGTCGTACCGCTCGATGTGCTCCATGATCCCGTGAGAAAGCTGCAGAACGGCTTTGATATTCTTATCGTCGGGCAGCCATTCACAGACATGGAGTCTGCTTTTTTTGTCTGTCGAGTCCATATACCATTCCGTGAGCATTGACATGGAAAACCAGCTCCTTTTGTGCTATACTAAACCCATAATATTTTACTTTTAATGTAAAGTCAATGAGCCGGGGGTCAAAGTTGCGATGAATTATCAGAAGGTGCTTGACGAGAAGCTTTTGGAGATAAGAAACACGGCCAAAGCCCCCAGGCTGCTGCTGCACAGCTGCTGCGGGCCCTGCTCCAGCTATGTGCTGGAGTACCTGTCAGAGTATTTCGATATCACTGTCTTGTATTACAATCCGAATATCTGGCCAACCGAGGAATTTATTAAGCGCGCCGAGACCCAGCGCCAGTTTATATCGGGTGCGTCTTTTAAAAACAGCGTCCATCTTGTGGTCGCTGATTACAGGCCGGAGGAATTCGACGAAGCGGCGGAAGGGCTGGAGGCGGAGCCGGAGGGCGGAAAGAGATGTTTGAAGTGCTTCAGGCTCCGGCTGGAGGAGGCCGTGAAATATGCCGGGGAGCATAAGTATGATTATTTTACGACGACGCTGTCCGTCAGCCCCCACAAGGACGCCGAAGCGCTGAATCAAATCGGAAGGGAACTTGAGGAGAAATTCGGCGTCAAATACCTGTGCGCCGACTTCAAAAAGCAGAATGGCTACAAGCGGTCCATCGAGCTGTCAAAAGAATACGGCTTGTACCGGCAGGATTACTGCGGCTGCCAATATTCGCGTGCAGCCGGCCGCGGCGACTGATACGATGGAGAAGCAAAGCAAAATATTTACAAAGTGTTTATTGCTTTTGAAAGATAAACTGCTATAATAACGAAAGTGTAATTCGGAGCGTATTGAGGAAATATATGTCGACAAGGAAAATCGCCTTTGCCGCTGTCATCGCGGCGGTATATGCAGCATTGACAATGATTAACCCGCTTGGATACGGCCCGGTGCAGTTCCGGTTTTCTGAGATCCTGTGCATACTGCCGCTTTTTTTCCCCTTCTCCGTATGGGGATTATTTGTCGGATGTATTATTGCAAATCTGCTCAGTGCCTACGGGACGCCGGACGTTGTTTTCGGGTCGCTGGCGACGCTGATTGCAGCGATATGCACCATGTATATCGGAAGGCTGGGTAAGACAAGCACCGTGGCAAAGGTGCTGGCCTGCCTGCCGCCGGTGATATTCAACGCGCTGATCGTCGGCGCTGTTATTACCTACGCGATGGTGCACGCCCCCGGCACGGGGCTGGCCTTCTGGCCCACATACACCATCAACGCCATTGAGGTCGGCGTCAGCGAAGCGGTGACGCTGTTTGCACTCGGGTTGCCGCTGTCGATTTTTCTGCCAAAAACAGGCGCATTCAGGTCACTTCAAGTGATTTCTGAACACTAAGCTCATCCGAACATCTCAGGAGGAATATGAATGAAAGTCAGAAAAGCCGTCATCCCGGCTGCCGGTCTCGGCACACGCATGCTGCCCGCGACGAAAACGATACCGAAGGAAATGCTGCCGATGGTGGACAAGCCGGTCATCCAGTACATAATCGAGGAGGCCGTCGCCTCCGGCATCGAGGATATACTGATTGTCACGAACCGCGCCAAATCCGCCATGGACGATTATTTCGACTATCACCCGGAGCTGGAGGAGCGGCTTTTAAGAAACGGCAAGATTAAGGAGGCCGAGGCCGTCCGCATGTCGGCGGACCTGGCGAACATCTTTTATGTCCGTCAGAAGGAAACGAAGGGACTCGGCCACGCCATTTGGCGCGCTAAGCACTTCGTCGGGGACGAGCCCTTCGCCGTTTTATTAGGCGACGATATCATGATGGCAAAGACGCCGGTGACGAAGCAGCTCATCGACGCAGCGGAGAAATACCAGGCCTGCGCTGTCGGAACGCAAACAGTTACAGATGAGGCAATTTCAAAATACTCCTCACTGAAAGTCCAGTCCCTGCCCCACGAGAAACGCATATTTCGCGTGTCCGACATGAACGAAAAGCCGACTCCTGAGGAAAAATTCTCAAACTACGCCATCCTGGGACGCTATGTCCTGACGACCGAAATTTTCGACCTTTTGGAGAACACGCCGCCCGGTTACGGCGGAGAGATCCAGCTCACAGACGGCCTGAGGACGCTCTGCAAGCAGTCCCCCATGGTAGCCGTCGACTTCGAGGGCCGCCGCTACGACACCGGCAACCTGAAGGGCTTCCTGGAGGCCACCATTGATTTTGCCCTCGTGGACGGCGAAATCGGCCCCTGGCTCCGGGAGTTCATCCTGAATAAGGCGAAGGGCCTGTAAGTACTGAAAATGCAGGGCTGCACGTATATTGAATCTCAATTCAATATACGTGCAGCCCTCTAATTCTATATAATGAACCATAATTCAAAACATAACTGCGATGAACTGTGTGCAACATATAATAGCATTTTGAGAGTTTGAAACTTTTCTTCAAATATGACGTCATAAAAGGCAAAGGGGCTGCGGAAAAAAACGGGGATGTGGTCGTCACCTTCAGCGGGACAAAAAACATCGGGAAGCTTGAGGCCTTTGTCAATAAGGCGGCGCTGGGAATGGCCGCGATGGTCCGTGTTGTACAGTATACAATCGAGGGCGACCCGATTATTACGGACTTTATATATAACGAAAACGGCAGCGGCTACTATCTGTACCGGCATGACAACAGCCGCGACAGGTTCGGCGCCGCTGACAAGGGTATGACGCAGACGATTTTCAGCTATCTCATAACCGACGGCGAAGCGATTTATCTCAGCGACTGCGCCGGTTGGGCGCTGCTCGGCATGTATCCCGGCGCGGCGCCGACCCAAATCGCACCGACAGCACAACCCGGCGATGTCGCCGCGCTTATCGGGCCTGTCGAAGAGATGACCGGAAAACGCCTTGCCTGGGGCAATACCCGATATAAGGTGTATTCCCCCGGCGGCGACAACTCGGTCGGCCTCACCGGCGATGTGGGCGATGAAACGCGCGATAACAAGCTGTCCTACCGCTACTCGAGCCCGGGCCGCAGCGAGATGCGGTACGTTACGGATCCCGACAAAATTGCGACCCGGATTACGGAGGTCGTCTGGCTGAATAAAGATTCCTTCGTCCTCGTATGCGAGACGACGGGCAGCCTGAAATATTATCAAGTCGACGGCATTGCAAAAGGTAAATCGGGATATGGTACCGAATTTAAGATCAGCGACGGCACCTTCGAGGTTGTCGGCTGAATGAGACAAATAAGCAGCGCCCCATTCCGGTTGTCGGGATGGGGCGCTTTGCTGTCTCTTGAGAGAACTATATCAGGTTTGATTTTTCCAGCAGGCGCTCCATGATCACGGCGACCTCCGCGCGGGTGATGAAATCGCCGGGGGCGAGTTGGCCAGACCGGCCGAGGACAATACCTGTTTTGACGCAGGCGGCGACACCGGCTTTGGCGTAGCCTGAAACGCTTTCACTGTCAGGGTAGGCCTGTAGCAGCGCGCTGATATCGGCCGCCGTGAGGCTCTGTTCAAGCCCTGTCAATCGCAGCGTTCTTTCGATGAGCGTCATTGCCTGCTCGCGGGTAATGGCGTCGCCTGGGCGGAACAGACCGTCGCCACAGCCAGTGATGAGTCCGTAGGATACGGCTGTTTCAATATACGGACAGTACCATACATCCGCTTTCACATCGGCGAATTTGTTGTCACCGACGCCCGTTTTGAGGCCCAGCGCGCGGACGGCGATGGCCGCAAATTCGGCGCGTGAGATGTCTCTGTCAGGCTCGAACCTGTTGTTTCCGACGCCAGTAATGACCATTCTCGAGCCCATGTTGTTGATGGATTCCTTCGCCCAGCTGTCTGCGGCGTCTGAGAATTCAACAGGATTCCAGATGACGGAGTAGACGCTGTTTGTGAGGCTGTTGATAACAGCGTAATATTTGCCGTCGATGACCATAATCTGTGTGGGGACATGGCGCGTCGTCCCGTCCGGTTCCACGACGACGGCTGTCGTGATTTTCGAGGGGTCGACGCCGTCCGGAATCCGGATCGTCCGCTCCACATAGGCGTTAAACGAGGTGACGGCCACTGTCTGATTGTTATAGGAACAAGAGACGGTGAACTCGACAGC
Organism: uncultured Papillibacter sp.; assembly: GCA_964544005.1. Classification (GTDB taxonomy): domain Bacteria; phylum Bacillota; class Clostridia; order Oscillospirales; family Oscillospiraceae; genus Sporobacter. The sequence continues at coordinate 323 of CAZJCH010000114.1, read as the reverse complement.
CGGGACGACAAGGGCGAAGCCGCCTTCCCCGGCTGCGTCCTCAATGACCGTGGTCATCGTGTCGGAGGGGGCGGAGACGCTGACCGTGACGACGATGTCGGCGAGCGTCACGTTTTCACCCAGCTGACCGGCAACGGCGCCGATGTTGATTTCCTCGGCGGGCAGCGTATAGGCGGCGGTGTCTGTTTCAATGATGAGTGTCGCGCCGTTTTGCTCCATCGTGTCCACCATCTGTCCCGTGAGGACGCCGGAGGCCACCTGGGAGCCCGTGGTAACGGGGATTGTCACGACGGCGCCCTGTCCCTGGTTTTCAAGGACATCCT
>CAZJCH010000113.1:0-7156 GCA_964544005.1 uncultured Papillibacter sp. | reverse complement strand
TATCTATTTCTGCGTGTACACCCGGTTATCGAAACCAGTGATACCAATGACGGCGCTTTCCGCCTTCATGTAGGTCACGCTGACGTTGTCGCCTTCCCGTGTTAAGGAGAGCTCGGGGCTGCGGTCCGCCACGGCTGAGAAAATTTTATCGGGCTTCTCTGCCAGGATGAAATAGTAAACCGTGTTGCCGCCGGAGATTTCCGACGAAATCCGTTCGACCGTACCCTCAAGCGTCTCCTGCTCGCCAATGGGGTCAATTTCGGAGCCGCTGCTTGAATACTTAAGCTCAGACCGGAAATCCGAGATGGCGTCGCCTATATTCTCACCGGTACCGACGCTCGTATAATCGGTTACAGAGACAAAAGCATACTGCTTGATGAGCCGCGCGTCGTCCTTCAGCGTCATAAAGTATGCGGCTTTACCGTCGACGTTTGTGATGAGAGGGAATGACGCGTAATAATTCAGGTGCTGCACCTTACCCTCGGCGGACTGCTGGGCGGCGTATTCCGTCGCGCCGCTGATCCGGTAGAGGTACGGCGTCTTTGTGACCATGTCGATCAGCACAAAACCGACGGTGCTCTCATCCGCGCCGACACTCGTCAGGCCTGTACATGAAACAAGACGCTTGAGTAAATGGCCAGCAGGATCAGGATGACCCACGGAACCGCCGCGATGATAATATAGCGGCGTCCCTTTTTGGGTACTGTATATTTGATGGCGCCGTTATCCTGATAGACGATGCCTTTCTTCCCAGCACTCTGAAACAGGAAAATGGCCGAGAAAACAATAATGGCAAACGCCCAGAACGCAAGCCCCTCTCCGTAGATTGGATTAAGATTCGGCGACGTGAAAAAAATAATCACGGCAAATATGACAACGAGGATCAGGATGGAAATGATCCTCTTTTTCATTGTAATAGTCCTTTCGTATTCATACAGAGAATTATAACATATTTTTGATTCGTATATAACTTTTTCTATTCAGAAGGTATAATAGCGTCAACATCATTCTGAACGGAGCAATATTGTGGATATAACAGACATGCTGTCAAAAGTCGACCACACGCTGCTTAGCGTGGACTGCACCTGGGAACAGATTAAAGAGCTTTGCGAGGACGCCATAAAACATGGGACGGCCAGCGTCTGTATTCCGCCGTCGTTCGTGCTGCCGGCGAAGGGTTTTGTCGGGGCGCGGATGAAAGTCTGCACCGTCATCGGCTTCCCGAGCGGGTACAGCACGACGGAGACAAAGGTTTTTGAAACGCTGGACGCCATCAAAAACGGCGCGGACGAGATTGACATGGTGATTAATCTCGGCGCTTTGAAGGCGGGCAATGTCCGGCTTGTCGGAGAGGAGATCCGCGCCGTAAAAAATGCCTGCGCCGGACACATTTTGAAGGTGATCATCGAGACGTGTCTTTTAACGGACGAGGAAAAGAAAACCATGTGCCGGATCGTCACGGAGACTGGCGCCGACTATATCAAGACGTCAACAGGCTTTTCAAAGGGCGGCGCGACCTTTGACGATGTCAGGCTCCTCAGGGAGCATGTTGGGGGGAGCGTCAAGGTGAAAGCATCCGGCGGGATCGGGAGTCTGGAGGATGCCGCCGAATTCATCCGGCTCGGCAGCGCGCGGCTTGGTACGAGCCGTATCGTGAAGATACTGAAAACGCGGGAGGGGTTGTGAGACGTGGAGTACGAGGAATTGCTGCAGATGGCTGTAAGGGCCAGAAACGCGGCGTATATGCCGTATTCTCATTATTCGGTGGGCGCCGCGCTCCTGTGCGCCGACGGTACGGTCTATACGGGCAGCAATATTGAAAACGCGGCGTATACGCCAACCGTATGCGCCGAACGCGTTGCTTTCTTTAAAGCCGTTTCGGAAGGCAAACGCGATTTTACGGCAATTGCGATCGTCGGCGGGAAAGCTGGTGAGATGCCCGACATGCTTGTCGCCCCCTGCGGCGTTTGCCGGCAGGTTATGTTAGAATTCTGCGGATACAAGCCGTTTGACATCATTCTCGGCAGCCCCGGTCATCATTTGGAGGTCTATAAGCTTCGTGATATCCTCCCCCTGGGATTTGGACCTGATAACTTAAAGTAGCACAAAATTCAGGAAAAAGCGCATCGGCCGCAGCCGATGCGCTTTTTCTGTCAATTCTCCGTGCTGAAGCCATACAGCCCGGGGTCGCGTTAAAATCTACCAATGCTTCTTGCGATTGTAAATGCCGTACTTGTGGCGTTCATAATATTGGAGGGCGTCACACAGTCGCCGAGCTGGTAAAATTCAGGGGCGCAGAACCGGAGCTCGGACGCCTCTTCCTGCAGCGGGCGCTGGCCGACGGCGAATATGACCGAATCGGCGTCGAAGAAGCACTCTCCCTCTGCCGTTTCGCACAGGACGCCTTTGTCAATTATCTCCTTTGCCTTTGTATTGAAATTGATGTCAATGCCCAGGCGTTTTATCTCCGTCTTCAGTCCTAAAACATGGAGGAAGTTGCCGCCGTCGGATATACTGCCGAGCATTTCGATGACAGTGACTTTTTTCCCGAGCATCGAGAGATAGATAGCGAGCTCAATACCGACAAGTCCGCCGCCGAGTATGGCGACGCTGTTACCTGCCTTTTCCGGATTTATGTAGGCGGCCTCCGCCCCAAGGACGTTTTTGCCGTCGATACCAGCGATGCGCGGTCTGACCGGACGCGCGCCCATTGCCGAAATGATGACATCGGCACCGATGCTCTCGGCGTATTCCTTTGTGACCTCTGTATTAAGCCGGACGTCGACGCCGGCTTTTTCAACGGCCTTGGCCTGATAGTCAAGATAGTAATCGAGGTTCTTCTTGAAGGGCACCTTCTCCTCGCACCGGAGCGCGCCGCCGAGACAGCCGCTTTTTTCGCAGAGGATCACGTCGTGCCCGCGCTCCCGGCATGTCAGGGCCGCCTGCATTCCGGCGATCCCCCCTCCGGCAATCAGCACCTTTTTGGATACCGCCGCTCTTGGTATATCGTATTTCATCTCCAGGTCACGGCCGGCCTCCGGATTGATCGCACAATAATCCTGCCCGTTGTCAAGCTCGCTGGAGAAGCAGGCCAGACAGCGCATGCATTTTCTGATCTCAGATACGCGCCCCATACGGATTTTAAGCGGCAGGTCGGGATCGGCTATGAGAGCCCGCGCCATTTCAACGACATCTGCCTGTCCTGAGGCGATGATCTCCTCCATCAGCTCGGGATCACCCAGCGCGCCCACCGTGGCGACGGGCGTTTTCACATGCTTTTTAATCTCCGCGGCAAATCGGACGTTGCAGCCGTCCGGTAAAAACATACTCGGATGCGTCACGGTGAAGACCTCTTCCACCTCGTGGCTGCCCGCGGAAACGTGGATCAAGTTCACATGCCCGTCAAGCAATTTGGCAAAAGCGACGCCCTCCCCGATATCATAGCCGCCCTCATAGCACTCCGAGCCGCTAATGCGTATCTCGATGGGAAAATTGGCACCGACCTTTTTGCGTATTGCGTCGCAGACGGCGATTGTGAGTCTGGCGCGGTTTTCAATACTGCCGCCGCCCCATTTGTCCGTCCTTGTGTTCAAGGCCGGCGATAAAAATTGATGCAGCAGCCAGCCGTGGCCGGCGTGGACCGTCACCATGCCGAAGCCGCACTGTTTGGCAAACGCCGCGGCATCGGCGAATTTATTGATGGTGCGTTCAATGATCTCTTCCGTCATTGGGCGGATGACTCTTCCGTTGAGCTCGCATTCAACGGGTCCGTAGGCGACACCCTTCGACGCTGCGCCCATAAATGAAAGGTTGCGGTTGGCGTACATACCGGCATGCTGCAGCTCCTGTGACGCGACGGCTCCATGCCGCCGGATGGCGTGCGCGACGCGGGCCAGAGAATGCAGCGTAAACGGGTTATCCAGGCAGACGTGATAATCGCCGCCCTTGCCCAGTTCGCCGTCAACGATCCCCTCGCAGGTGGCGACGGACGCGACGCCGCCCATGGCTTTCCGTTCGTAATAGGCCGCCGCGCCCTCCGTCAGGATACCGTCGTTTTTAATATCCTGATAGCCTGTCGGCGACGCAAACAGGCGATTTCTGAACAGCGTGCCTGCCAATTTAATCGGTTCAAAAAGATGCGGGTATTTAAAATCGGTCATCATCATGCCGCGCGGATAACTCTGCGCGCTCCTTTCTGTTTCGGTCAAGAGTCCGTATCTTGTAAATTGTAGCACAGGGAAAAGGCAATGGATAAAGATTTTTTCCTAATGTTTAGCGCTCAATTTTGTATATTCACACAAATAAAACCAGGGAGGCCGGTTGGGATCCGTGGGCATGTTTTCCTGTACTATTCAGATGTACCCGTATCTTTGTCCCGATACATCAGTCTGTCGATATTTCCACACTAAAGAGTCATAAAATACCAAAGAATAACCTTGGTCGGCCATCCTTTTTTGTACGTATTGAGGCGTTGCAATTGCCAGATACTGTGTTATAATACAGCAAAATACATCAACAGGAGGAAGCCCGTTATGACCGGCAGAAACACAAGCACGCTGCATATGCGCCGCAGCGAACTCGTAACCCGTTGGGATTACGGGCTTTTGCCGTTGCGTTCGTCATAATACCAGACACAGAAAAATATGACTGAAGCGGTTAAAAGCCAACGGGAAACCGGATGCTTTAACCGCTTTACATTTTTCGGGAAGGGAGCTTCAGTATGAAAAATGAGCCTGCCGCTTACAAACAAGGCTGCCGAAAGACAGGAAAGCGACGAGAAAGCTCCAGGAGTGTGCATGTGAGCTCTGCTGACTTTATTTTAGGAGGATTTAAGAATGTTAACATATACGGACAAAATCACCGTGAAGGACTACAATGCCCTCAGAAAAGCTGTGGGCTGGAATGAAATCGAGGAGCTGTTGGCTGAAAAGGGACTTCAAAACAGCGCGTTCGTCGTTATACTCAACGACGGCCCGACAGCTGTGGGTATGGCGCGGGTCATCACCGATTACGGGTATACCGTCCTTATTTCCGATGTGATCGTCCACCCGGATTACCAGGGCTGCGGCTATGGCAGAAAGCTGATGACAAAGGTCATGGCGTACATCAATCAAAGCATCGCGCCAGGCCAAAAAAAGATGATCAACCTGATGGCGGCAAAGGGCAAAGAAGGCTTTTACAGGAAATTCGGTTTTATCGAAAGGCCGTATGATGATAGGGGGGCGGGGATGTCCCAGTGGGTTTGCTGCGATGTGGTATAATATATAAAATACGATCGTGAGGTAAGAGATGAAAGAGAAATCGCTGAGAGACCTCCTGCTTGTTTCCGATCTGGACGGCACGCTGGTGACGGATAAAAAGATCATACCTGAACGCAATATTTCAGCAGTGGAGAGATTCATTAAAAAGGGCGGCCGCTTCACCTTCGCCACGGGCCGGTCCGTGATGGGGACGCTGAAGTTTACGGATAAGGTCATGCCGAATACGCCGATCATCACGTATAACGGTGGCTGCATTTACGATGTTGAGAAACAAAAGACGCTTTGGAACAGCTTTCTGCCGCCGACGGCGGATTTGATTATTCGTGAGGTGAAAAATCATTTTCCCGACGTTGGTATAGAGGTCTACTCCAGCCAGCACGTTTACGCCGTGAACAGAAATAAGCATACTAAGGCGCACATCTCGTTTGGAGATCTGTCCGAGTATGAGCGAACCGTTGACGAGATACCGGATAACCTGAACAAAATCCTGTTCAGCTGCGACGGTGACAGGCTGGCGGAAGTTGCGTCGCATTTGGAGAGCATTGACCACAGCGGCTGTGTTTACGTCTTTTCGGCCCCCATCTATCTCGAGGTGTTGCCGGAAGGCGTCTCAAAGGGCGCGACGGTCAAAATCCTTGCCGATATGCTCCGTATTCCGAACGGTAAAATTTTCGGCATCGGTGACTACTACAATGACATTGAGCTCATCAAAGCGTCCGCCGTCAGCGCCGTGCCCGCGGACGCCCCTGATGACATGAAAAAAATCGCCGACATCGTCACCTGCAAATGCGAGGATGGCGCTGTCGCCGACTTCATCGAGTATATCGAAGCAAGCTATCATTGTGATGGCGAGGTATAGGTTGATATGAGGGGCAGCGCAGCCCCTTTCGCACATAAAGTTGATAATATCCGCTTCTCCATTCAAAAACCATAACAATCAGGTCTTTTATGTGTCGAAAAATTTTTTGAAGGCCGTCGGCAGCGGGTATGTTTCGGTCACCTGCTCCGGAGCTGCCCATATGAAACGATCAGGCTTTGCGCCGCACTTAAAACAATAGCAGAGCATGTCCCATTTGACATGCGTAAAAATATGACGGCGCCGAAATGCTTTAACAAGGGTGAGCGGCCTCGCGTCCCACTCGGAGGCCAGCGCGAAAGCCTCCTGCTCGCCCAGTATACCGGCGACATTCGGCAGCTCCCACAGTCCTGCCAGAAGCCCGCTGTCCTCCCGGCGGCAAAGGGCGATATGATCGCCGCATGACAGCAGAAACACCGTCAGCTCCCGGTTTTTTTTCGCCGGTCTTTGCCGCGTGACCGGCAGCGACATGACAGTGTTGTTCCGATATGCTACGCATAAACCGGAAATAGGGCATACGGCGCATTTTGGCGCACCGTTGGGGATACAGACAACGGCACCGAGCTCCATCAGGCTCTGGGTAAAATCGCCGGGACGGTCAGACGGACATATTTCCCTCAGCGATGCCGTGATGCGGTTTTTGACGGTCCCTGTGACCTCACAATATATGCCTGCGAGCCTCGCAATGACGCGCACAACGTTTCCGTCAACAGCCGGGACGGGTTCGTTGAAGCAGATGGAGGCAACGGCGCCCGCCGTGTATGGGCCGACGCCCGGCAGCTTTACGATCGCTTCGTATGTATCCGGAAAACGACAGCCAAGGTCACGAACAATAATTTGCGCCGTTTTCATGAGATTTCGGGCGCGCGTATAATACCCGAGCCCCTCCCACAGCTTTAAAACACGCTGCTCGTCAGCGGCCGCAAGCGCTTCGATAGTCGGAAACGACTCGAGAAATCGCGCATAATAGCTCGTGACAACCTCAACGCCCGTCTGCTGCAGCATGATTTCCGAAACCCAGACATGGTACGGGTCGGTA
>CAZJCH010000112.1:0-7232 GCA_964544005.1 uncultured Papillibacter sp. | reverse complement strand
TGATGACCGTCCTGTCCTCATATGCCCGCGGGAAAAAGCAAATGAGGTCCCGGAGTGTTGTGATCTCCAGCTTCGCCATCGCCTTTGCGCGCACCTCGCCGACGCCCTTGATATATTGTATATTCGTTGAAAGCTCTGCCACCATTTCACCCCCTCCCGGTTATAACCGGATTGTAGCATAATAAGGGAAATTATGCAAAGGAGACTGTGGAGAAAACGGCTTGTAAGGTGTCAGCGGAATTGGTATTGTCGTTCCCAACAAATTTTCAGGAGGTACCCATGAATAGAGCTGCCCAATTGCAGTGCATGCTGCTGGATATGATGGATATGCTGGACAAGGAGGCCCCGCGGGACGAAACGCTTAGCTGGGAGCGGCTTCATATGGCGTCCTCTGCCAGGCTCGCCTGGCTCCTGGCCTTAGAGCGCGGCGCCGACCCGGAGCTCTGCGCCGCGGCCGCCGCCGTCCATGATTTCGGACGCATCGTGACGGGCCTTCAGGATAACCACGCCGAAGCAGGCTTTGAGCCCGTTCAAGGGTTTCTTCGATACAGCGGCTTGTTTAATGAGGATGAAATCGCCGTCATCGCCCTTGCCGTCAAAAACCACAGCCGCAAGACAGAAACCGGCACCATCATCGAGGAAATCGTCAAGGACGCCGACGTCATCGACTGTTACCAGTATGGCCTCCCCTTTGACCGCCCGGAAAAGAAAGAAAGATATGAAGCCTGGCTTTTGATATCTATACATTCACAAGATACGCCGTAGGGGCGGGTTATCAAGTTTTGCATTAATGTGTTAACCCCTTTGTTTCTTTAAAGCTTTTCGCAGTATGGGTGCAATCACGGATGCCAGAACGATTTTTACCGCGTCGCCGATGAGAAACGGCACGACGCAGGCCATTAGGGCGGCTGCCAGGGTATATTTAAGTGACATCATGATCCACACCGTGCCACAGGTGTATAAAACAGCCGTGCCCAGGACCATTGAGACAGGATAGAGCCACTTCTTATTTTCATGTATATTAATGATGAGCCCGACAATAAGAGCGCACGGGATATAGCCGATCAGAAAACCGCCCGTCGGGCCGACGAGCCACTGTGCGCCGCCGTGAAAGCCGGAAAAGACGGGAAGGCCGACAATACCGATCAACAGGTAAATGACAACGGCAAGCGTCCCGTATTTCCAGTTCAGCGTTAAGGCCGCAAGATAGATAACAAGCGTTGTCAGGGACAACGGGATCGGCCCGACAGGGATCGTAAAAGGCGAGACGGCGCAAAGCACGGCGGCAATCAGCGCTGTAAAGACCATGTTTTTGATTTTCATATGCTGAACCTTTCTGTTTATACGGCAATAGCAGAATCCTTGCTCTATATACTGCGCGGGCGGATGCTGACCTCGCCGGAGGAGAGCGCTTCGGTGCTGCCGTCCTCGAACCGGACGAGCAGCCGGCAGTCGTCGTCGATATCGAGTGCCTGCGCCCTGCGCGACGTGTCGCCGGATAACACATCGACGTCATGGCCGATTACGAAGGACCGGGCTTTATATTCCGGAAGAAAAGTTTTCTCCGCCAGATTCCCGTAATAACTCCAAAACCTTTTAAGTATTTCGGCAATCAGGCGGCTTCGTGTTTCAGGTTCAGGCTCCCCGCCGTCAAAAAGCGCGCCCGCCACGTTTGATATCTCCGCCGGATAGCCTGCTTCCGGCTTGACAATATTGACACCGATACCGAGTACGGCGTATTCAAGCCCGCCGCTCTCCATGTCGAAGGCACCCTCGGTCAGGATGCCGCAGACCTTTTTCCCGCCAACAAAGACGTCGTTGACCCATTTGATTTTCGCTTCGGCACCTGTGACGGCTTCAATGGATGCCGCCACGGCGACGGCGGCCGCCGTTGTGATCAGCGTCGCGTCCAGCGCTCTGACGCTCGGCCTTAAAAGAACGCTGAAATAGACACCGGTCCCCGCCGGAGAAAAGAATCTCCGGCCGCGGCGGCCCCGGCCGCCTGTCTGCTCCACGGCGGTGATAACCGTCCCCTCCGGGGCGCCCTGAAACGCCTTGGTCTTTACCGCTGTATTCGTTGAGTCTACTGTTTTCTGCACTTCAACGGAGAACACATCAGCAAACTCACCCAGATGCTTGTCAATGCTCGCCTTAGACAGCACAGCGCTCCCGGCCGCCAAACAATACCCTTTGTTTGTGCTTGCCTGAATCGCATGCCCTTCCGATTTCAGCGCGTTGACAGCCTTCCAAACGGCGTTCCGGCTGAAGTGAAGCGCCGCAGCCAGCTCATTGCCCGAGACAAAGCAGCCTTTGTTCCTCTCAAGGGTTTCCAACACCTGATCCTTCAGATCCATTTCCCATCACCTGCAAATGAAGTTTGACCCATTATAAAAAAAACGGAGCGTATTGTCAACCATTTCGCTTGCAAAGGTGACAATACGCCCAATGGAGCGTTCGTTATTGTTTTCCGGCGTTATGCGGGAGTGCTGCAGTAAGCCTCGATCAAATCAGCTGCTTTTTTATAACCGCCCGCCGTCTTCAGGGATTGGGACAGCTCTTCGGCGGCTGTTTTAAAGCGCTTCTCCGACAGGACAGCTTTCACGGCATTCTTTAATCCTTCCGGAGTGACTTGCGTGAGATGAATTCCGGCCCCGAGCTCAGCTACTCTTTTGGCCACCATCTGCTGTTCACCCTGCTGGGGTACAACGATCAGCGGCACCTGATAATAAAGCGCTTCGTGGACGCTGTTCATTCCCCCGTGGGTAATAAACGCGTCGGCGGCCTGCAGGACCTCCAGCTGGGGAACGAAGTTCTTCACGCTGAAATTCGGAGGGATATCAGGAAATGCGCCGATATCGGTGTCTTTACCGACGGACATAAGCACGGTGATGGCAGAACCACCGAACGCCTCGAAGCAGTTTTGATAAAACGCTGTGTTTTGGTTGTTGATCGTCCCGAGCGATATGTACAGAAGCTGTTTCCGCCGCGCTACATCGCCGAGCGCGCCTTCCTCTTCTGTTCTCGCACCGATCGACGGGCCGACAAATTGGTATTCACTGCCGAAGGTGTCCCCCCGCGGCTGCAGGTGCCTCGAGGTATAAACGATATTCAGGTTTTCGGCATTCATCAGAATATCCAGGATTTCCTCCGTGCCTGCTCTGACACCGGTCAGCCGCTTCAGGCTTCCCCGGATTTTCATGATTTCAGGCAGGTCGCGCAGCAGCTTGAAAACAGACGTTTTGCTGCTGCTGTCCTTGAATAATACCTCTTTATTGACAACAAAGGTCGAGACAGAGCAGACGGTCGGCACGCCGAGACGCTGCCCGATGATTTTGCCCCAGTGGCTCAGGGAGTCGTGAATGATGCAATCCGGCTTTTCTCTGGCCGCGGTAGAGAGATAACCGTTAAGGTTATTAAGACTGCTTTCTGTTACCTGCAGCAGCGCCTTCATCAGCTTCAGAAAATCGCCGGTTGGGGCGAACTCGGCCGCGAAATTGTCGTAGGACGGATCCATTTTATAGGAGCGGTAATCGGCGCCCGTGCTCTCGATTTTTTCCTTGAATGTGTCGGTGGCGTAGTAGGTCACCTGATTCCCGCGGTCAACGAGCTCCTTGACCACCGCCAGAGTCGGATTGATATGGCCGTAAGCCGGAATGCCGAACAGGACATACTTTTTCAACACAATCCCCACCATTCTTAAATTGGTTGGCCAAAGCCCTTCGCAAACCCATCATTTATTGCAGGATCAGCTTTCTAAGCAATTCTTCCGCCTCGATGGCATTGGCGCGGCCCTGGGAGGCGCGCATGACGGCGCCGACAAGGGCTTTGATGGCTTTTTCCTTTCCTGCTTTGTAATCATCGGCGGATTTCGGGTTTTCGGCGATCGCCTGCTTGCAGAGCGCCGTCAGGGCCGACGTGTCAAAGCCGGCCAGATCCTCCTCTGTGATAAAAGCAGCAGCCGGTTTCCCGGATTCGAGCATTTGGCTGAAAACGCGCTTGGCCAGGTTGCGGTTGATTTTATTACTATCCAGCAGTCTCACAAGCTCGTTTAACTGTCCCGCCGTGACGACTGGAGACCAGTACTCTCGTTCGGCCTCCGTCGGGATGAGGCTGAACAGCTGGGTGACCATGAAGGTCGCAACGGTTTTCGGGCTTTCAACGCCGGCGGCAGCCTCCTCGAAATACTCGGAGACCTTTCTGTATTTCGTGAGCAGGCGCGCGTCGGCCTCCGGCACACCCAGCTTGGAGACATACCGGGCAAGCTTCCTGTCCGGCAGCTCCGGCAGGCTCGACGTCAAGCGCTTCAGACTCTCTTCGGGGATAACGACGGGGATGATGTCCGGCTCGGGGAAATAGCGGTAGTCGTCGGCATTCTCCTTGCCGCGTCGCGAGCTTGTCTCTCCGGTGTCCGCGTCGAAGTGGCGTGTTTCCTGCTCGACGATGCCGCCGACGGACAGAATTTCCTCCTGCCGCTCATACTCGAAGGAAATGGCATCTTTCACCGACGTGAAGGAATTGAGGTTTTTGATTTCAGCCCGGACGCCGTACTCGGGCTGGCCTTTCGGACGTAGCGAGATATTCACGTCGCAGCGCATGGAGCCCTCCTGCATGCGGCAGTCGGAGACGCCGACCGCGCGCAAAATCGTCTGGAGCTTTTCAAGATACTCTGTTGCTTCTTCGGCGCTCCTGAAGTCAGGTTCGGAGACGATCTCGATGAGCGGCACACCGCCGCGGTTGTAGTCGATAAAGACGTTTCCGTCCTGATGGACAAGCTTGCCGGCGTCCTCCTCGATGTGAATGCGCGTGAGGTTGATCCTTTTTCCGCCGTCAAGCTCCACCCAGCCGCCCTTGCATAAAGGCTCTTCGTACTGGGATATCTGATACCCCTTCGGCAGGTCGGGATAGACATAGTGCTTGCGCGCCATGATCGAATGGGTATTGATTTTGCAGTTGAGCGCCAGCCCCGCCGTGACGGCGTATTCGAGGACTCTTTTGTTCAGGACAGGCAGACTCCCCGGCTGGCCGGTGCAGACGGGGCAGCAATGGGTGTTCGGTTCGCCGCCGAACTGTGTCGTACAGGAGCAGAATATCTTCGTCTTCGTGGAGAGCTCCACGTGCGTTTCGAGCCCGATGACCATTTCATAAGTGTGAGCATTTTTAAATGCGTTCACAGCCGCACCCCCATATCTGCCGCTTTCAGATAAGACCGCGCCGTCTCGCGCTCGAAGGCCAGGGACGCGTTTAAGATAACATCCTCCCTGAATTTATCCCCGATCAGCTGCAGGCCGACGGGCAGCCCCATATCGTCAAAGCCGCACGGGACCGAGACGGCCGGGAGACCGGCGATATTGACCGAGCACGTGCAGATATCCGTCTGGTACAGCTCGACGGGCGACATGTTGGCGCCAAACGGCAATGCCGTCACCGGCACCGTGGGCGTCAGCAGGATGTCGCACCTATTGAAAATCTTCGAAAATCCGTTTTTGATACTCTTTCTCAAAAGCTGCGCCTTGCTGTAATACGCGTCGTAATAGCCGGCGCTCAGGACATAAGTCCCCAGCAGGATGCGCCGGCGCGCCTCTTTTCCGAAGCCCTCGCTGCGCGTGCGGCAGACGAAGTCGTTTAAATCCGAAAAATCCTCCGCCCTGTGGCCGTAACGCAGCCCGTCATAGCGCCCCAGGTTTGAGGACGCCTCGGCGCAGGCGATGATATAGTATGCGGGCAGGACGTATTTCAGAAGCGGAAATTCAAGCGCGACGATTTCCGCCCCGAGCTTTTGATACAGCGAGACCGCGTCGTCCAGCGCTTTCTGAACATCTGACGGCAGTCCCTCGAAAAATTCCTTCGCGATGCCGATCCGGAGCCCTTTCACGCTGCCCGTCAGCTTGCCTGAGACCGGTTTCGAGCCGCGGCTTGTCATATCGTCGGGATCTTTTGCGCAGATAGCGTCAAAGACGAGCGCGGCATCCTCGGTGCAGGCTGTGATTGGCCCGATCTGGTCCAGAGATGAGCCGTAGGCGATGAGGCCCCGGCGGGACACGGCGCCGTACGTGGGCTTGAGACCCACAAGGCCGCAGAAGGAGGCGGGCATGCGGATGCTGCCGCCCGTATCGGACCCGATGCCGTAGATGGCAATATTCCCCGCCACCGCCGACGCCGAGCCGCCGGAGCTGCCGCCGGCCACGCGGTTTAAGTTATGCGGGTTTTTCGCGCCTCCGAAATATGAATTTTCGCAGGTCGAGCCCATTGCAAACTCATCCATGTTGCCCTTGCCGATGAGAACAGCGTTTTGCGCTTTCAGGCTCTCCCATACGGCAGCATCATAAATGGGCACATAGTTCTCCAGCATGCGCGAGGCGCACGTCGTGCGGAGACTTTTTGTCGAAATGTTGTCCTTCAGGACAAAGGGGATGCCCTCCAGCGGCGCGAGCGCATCGCCTTTATGGATTTTTTTGTCGACCGCGGCTGCGGCGGTGAGCGCCGGTTCCTCGGTAATCGTAATATAGGCGTTAAGCGCCGGATTGACAGCATGTGCCGCCTTAATAAATTTATCCGTCAGCTCGCGGCAGGATATATCCTTGTTTTCAAGGAGGCGCCTGACATCCGTAATCGTGTTCATTGCAGCAGGCCTCCCCTCTTGCGCGCGACGAAAAACCCGTCCTGCTGTTCGCCGGCGTTCGCCAGGATTTCTTCGACGGGGTATGACGGTCGCAGGGTGTCCTCCCTAAAGTTCCATTCGTCGCCGTCCGTCTCGACTTCCGGCAGGTCGACGGCGGCCTGGGCGATGATATCGGCAAATTCAAGGATGTTTGATATGTCCTTCGCCAGCGCGTCTATATCCTCGCCGTCCAGCGACAGCTTCGCCAGCGTCGCCAGCTTTTTGAGTTCGTCGTTTGTGATCATGGTATCACCGCATTTCGTTGAGTTATGTGTATCGCATTTTCGAGTCGTTCTAATCGTCCGTAGGGAACGGTCTTGACCGTTCCTCAGCTTGGGCGGCGTGATGCGGGATGGGGTGCCCCCTGATGGTGGTGCGGTGTGGCGCGGCGTTGCGGGTTTGGCGCGTCAGGGATGCCGCGCCCTACGGCGGGGATCGCCGTTCAAGTTGGTCGGGCAGAAAATCTACCTCACCTTGATATGCACGTCACGTAATTGCTGCTCGGTGACTTCGCAGGGGGCGTTCATGAGGAGGTCCTGGGCATTGCCGTTTAAGGGGAATGCAATGACATCGC
>CAZJCH010000111.1:2902-7279 GCA_964544005.1 uncultured Papillibacter sp. | reverse complement strand
GCTTCGGCGACCCGATGCTCTGGGAGCTGCGGCAGGCGCTGGATATACCGGTCATCGGCATCGGTGAGTCCGCGATGCTCCACGCCTCGCTGATGGGGTATAAATTCGGCATCGTCCACATCTCGCCGTATAATATTCCCGAGACCGAAGAGCATCTGGTGAAATATGGCCTGAAGGACCGGTGCATCGGCCAGCGGCCCATTGACAGTTGGAACGCGGGACTTGAGGAGGGCCTGACGGAATCGGGAGAGACGGTCAAGGCCTTCATCTCCACCGCCCGCAAGCTCATTGACGACGGCGCGGAGGTCATCATTCCCGGCTGCTCTCTGATGTCGCCCACCATGCGTCTGACGCCGGGCGCTGAGAAGCTGTACCCCGGCGGACTGACTGCAGTTGATGGTGTTCCGGTCGTGGACGTTCTGAGCGTCACGGTGAAGCTGGCGGAGACGATGGCGTCGTTGTACCGCGCCGGCTCCGGCTGGATCAGCCGGAAGCTGCTGTACGCTCAGCCGCCACAGCATGTCAAGGACATGTCCATGCTCATCACCGAGCAGGATCACTTTAAATTCTGGGATGTCAAATACTGAGTATCACAAAGGAGTTGCCGCATGGCTTACACAGAAGGAGAAATTACAAGGCTGCGTCCGGCGTCCGGCAGGGTCGCGGGGAAGGTCGCGTTGATCACGGGCTCGACGTCCGGTATCGGCAGGGCCAGCGCCGTTTTATTTGCGTGGGAGGGCGCCAAGGTCGTCGTCTCCGGGCGGCGGACGGAACGCGGCGAGGCTGTTGTTAAAGAAATCAGGGATAACGGCGGTGACGCAGTCTTTGTGCGCGCCGACATGACGCGGGAAGAGGATATTCAAAACCTGGTTAAAAAGACGTCTGACACGTACGGAAGGATCGACATCCTTGTGAATAACGCGGGCTATATGATGAACAAGCCCACGCTTGAAATTACCCGGGAGGACTGGGACAGGTATCTCAATCTGGATGCCTGGTCTTATCTGCGCATGATGCAGCTGACGCTGCCCATCATGGAGAAGCAGGGCGGCGGCGTCATTCTAAACTGCACCTCGCTCGCAGCCGTGGACATCAATATCCCGGACAACACACTCTACGGCTTCATGAAGGCCGGCGTCAACCACATGTCCCGCGTCATCGCGGAGGAGTATGCCGGAAAGCACATCCGTGTCAACTCATTGCTGCCGGGGCTTATTGAGACGGAAATGGTCCGGAACGGGCCTAACGGTGAGAAATACGACTTTATTTCAACGATGAACCCTATGGGACGGCCCGGCACCATTCTTGAAGCCGCTTATGCCGCACTGTTCCTGTGCTCCGACGAGTCCGCTTATATCACGGCGACCTCTCTGGTGATCGACGGCGGCGTCCGGGGCAGCGCGGGTGTTTAAAGAAGTACGGGTGTTTAAAAGGAGAAATATTAATGAAAGATATGCTGAAGGATAAAATCGCACTGGTGACAGGCGGGGCTTCCGGTATGGGGGAGGCCACGGTTGAGCTGTTTGTCAAAGAGGGAGCCACCGTCGTCATCGGGGATTTTAATGTCGAAAAGGGTGAAGCCCTCTGTAAAAGGCTGACCGGCGAAGGTTATAGTGTCAGGTTCTACGGGCGGATGGATATTACAAAGCAGGAACAGGTGGACGCGGCGATTGACGCCATTATCAAAGAGTTCGGCCGGATCGATATCTTCGTCCAGTTTGCCGGTGGCGAGATCGGGAGCGGCTTTAATACCGACAACGTCCATATGGAGGTGTGGGACGCCTGTATGGACAGGAACCTGAAGGGTAATTTTTATTGCTATCTCAAGGTTGCCGAACAGATGAAGAAGCAGCGTTCGGGGAGTATCACGCTGAGCTCTTCCAACGGGGCGTTCAATCCGCCGCTTGTGACCTACGCCTATCACGCCGCAAAGGCCGGTATCGAGTCCGTCACCGTCAACGCTGCTTTTGAGCTCTGCCGCTGGGGCATTCGCGTCAACTGCATTATCCCCGGCGCTGTTGAGACGCCGTTCTGGAACGAGGTGTTCCCGCCCGAAATGCCGCAGACGGAAAGGGAGCAATTCCTGAGTAATCTCGCAAATCAGGAGGTCCCCATGGGCCGGATCGGCAAGCCGGACGATATTGCGAACGTCGCGCTGTTCTTCGCCTCCGACTTGTCAAAATTTGTGACAGGCCTGCGGATGTATGTGGCCGGCGGCGGGGGCTATATCAATTGCCCCGAGGCTACCTTCGGGTCAAACACCAGGATGAAGCCTATTCCGCACGCGGAGTAGATGGCTGATAATGGGTAGAAAAGACGGCAGGGGGAAACCATATGAGATTTGTGCCGGCAGCCTGTCTGCGCGAAGGCATGGAAATTGCCAAACCATTATACGGCAGGAACAATGAGATACTGCTCACTGCCGGTATCAAGCTGACTCAAAAATACATAAACAGCATCCAGCGGAAGAGATACCCTGGTGTTTA
Source organism: uncultured Papillibacter sp. (assembly GCA_964544005.1). Taxonomy (GTDB): domain Bacteria; phylum Bacillota; class Clostridia; order Oscillospirales; family Oscillospiraceae; genus Sporobacter. The sequence goes on along the minus strand of CAZJCH010000111.1, from coordinate 4,793 downwards.
TATCAATGACGATCTGTCCAGCGATATCGAGATTGTCAGCATCATCAGCGACGAGCTTCGAATAGAGACTGCCAGAGGCATCAAGAAGCTCTTCATGGAGCTTAAGGATACCGGCGATCCTGGGGCGAAAATGAAGAGGATCATTAAACAGGTGGACAGCATTATCGAGGAGCTGCTCGCCAATAAAAATGTGATGGTCAACATGATCGATCTGAAATGCTTTGATAATTACACATACATGCATTCCGTCAACGTCGCCGTTTTATCCGTCGTAATGGGCATCGCTATAGGGCTTGAACGCGAGACCCTGTCTCGGCTGGGCCTCTCGGCTATATTGCACGATATAGGGAAAGTCTTTATCAGCAACAAAATCATCAACAAGCCGGGCACTCTGACGGACAAAGAATTTGATGAAATGAAAAAGCATCCCCGGTTCGGGTTCGATCACGCCAAGATGCGGTTCAGACTTCCGCAAGCGGTTTGCGCAGGCATCCTGGATCATCATGAAAAACACGACGGCTCCGGCTACCCCAGCGGCAAAAAGGGCACTGAGATATCCCGATTCGGTAAGATCATTGTTCTCGCGGATATTTATGACGCGCTGACGTCGGAGAGGCCATACAGAAAAGCCCAGAGCCCCTCCGAGGCGATTGAGTATGTTCTGGGCGGCGTCGAAACCTTGTTCGATCCGCGGGTGGCCACAGTTTTTATCCGTAAGATTGCGCCTTATCCTGTCGGCATAACGGTGCTGCTCTCGAGCGGCGAGACTGCGATCGTTCTTGAGAATTTCGAGGAGGTCTGCCTGAGGCCGCGCGTTCGGGTGATCAGAAACGGGGAGGAGGAGGTCACGCCGCATGAGCTGAACCTGGCAACTGATTACAGCCTCCTGAACGTTGTGATCACAGGAATTGTAAGCGACGACAGCGCTTTTTAAGACGCATGACTGCGGCGGGGCTTAAATGCCTCGTCCTGAGATAAACTTGATTAGGTGCGCGCCTTATGCTATAATGGCAAAAACTGCTGGGTGGTATTTCATGAGAATTTCACGAGGAACGTTATGAAGATCAGCGTTCATATTCACTCCGAATATTCGGAGGATGCGAAACAGACTGTAAGCTCCATTATTGAGCGCTGCTGTGACCTCGGTTTCGATGCGATAGCCATAACGGATCATAATACGGCCGCAGGAAGCCTTCAGGCCGCGGGCATCCTTGCCAATGCAGGCAAGCTTACTGCTGAAGGCCCAAAACCGCCTGATATCAAAGTTATCACCGGCGCGGAATTTTCAACAGATAAAGGGCACATCCTGGCCCTCTTTATTAATAATGACATCGAAAAAAGCTGCAGGAAGCTCGGAAATGTCTACGACTTTGAAGACCTTGTCTTAAAGGTCAGGCACCAGGGCGGCCTGCTTTTTCTGGCGCATCCGCTCGAGTCGAAAGCCCCCGATGATCCGTCCTTTGTCGCATGCCTGGACGGATATGAGCTTGTTAACGGCAGGATCAACTCCGGCTTTAAAAACAAACACGCAAAAGAACTCAGCGAAATCTTGAAAGTGCGTTTTCCCGGCAAAGCATTGATCGGCGGCAGCGACGCGCATACAAAAGCGGAGCTCGGGAATGTCTTTATGACATCCTGCGCTGCCGACATAAAAGAAGGGCTGCTGCACGCCGACACCATCCATTTCGCGAAATCCTCAATAGCGCGGATGCGATGGAGCAATATCGCAAACAACAGGAACAGGCGATTGAAGTTTTATCTCAGGCAGACCGCGGCGATGATACAGGGCCTGTTCTATGACCTGGGCAACAGGATCAGGGGGAAATCCTATGAAGTTATACGAGTACGCGAGGAAACTGAATAAGGTACTCAAGGAAAAGAAAAAGGAAGA
>CAZJCH010000111.1:0-2892 GCA_964544005.1 uncultured Papillibacter sp. | reverse complement strand
AGAAGCGGGCAAGTATCTCTCACCCGTCAGGCGGATGGAGCGGTTCGCGCCGGTTTATAATGAACGCGTCGTTGCAATGACGTTTGATGACGGCCCGATGGCGCTGCCGCCAAATCCGGTCAATGATAAGTTCGCGCAGAACGACACGCTGACAGAGCTTTTAATGGAGATCATGAAGGCGTACGGCGCGGTGGGGACATTTGACGTCATTGGCTCGACGGAGGAGAATTATCCCGATCGGGCGGGAAGCCTCAACACCTCCAAATGGGGCGGCACAAAGCACGACCATTATCCGCAGTTCGGCAAGGATAAGTTCGCCGGCGCGGCTAACCAGCCCGGCCTGATCGACAAGCTGATTGCCGGCGGCCACGAGCTTTCCAACCACGGTTACAGGCATGTCCTTTTCGGGCCGAATAAAATGGTCTATGGGAGCAGGCACCATTTTGAAAATATCGGTGAAGTCACCGGTGACCTGTTGCGGCTCCACGAGCTCATTGACAAGGACCATCATTACACGATGGCATTTTCACGGCCGCCGCACTATATTGACCGGATTCCAGACGGATATGACGCGTATGACGCGTATGCCGTAATGGGATATGATTATCTGGCGGCAAGCTTTGACGGCGGCGGCTGGCTGCCGTCTGTCGGAGATTATGGGGCTGATATCAATAAAATGACCGCCCCTCTCCAGAAGGCCCTGAAAGCCGCCCCCGGCATCATGAACGGGCAGATCATTTTCCAGAAGGACGGATACAACATGTCGCTGATGACGCCTGTGGGTCACGCTCTGGAGGAGCATCTGAGGCTGTTGGGAGACAACGGGTACCGCGTCACTACGGCTGGTGAATTGAGAAAGCTCAGCCCCTTTGAAGACATCGACACAGGTGCGGACTATATCAATAAACTGAGGCTGCTTGATCAGAAGGGTTATGTTATTGGGTACAAGAACAACACGTTCAAGCCGGACAAGCCACTGACACACGGCGAGATGCTCACGATGACGCTGACGAAAAAAGACTACAGCGAATTCTTGAAAAACACGATCCTCGGAAAAAGCTTTCACAAGCCATACAAAAAGCACCCCTATTATCTGGCTTACAAAAAATACAACCTGCTCGATCAGATCGGCAGAAGCGCCGATCCGGTGTCGACAGAAGAAGTAAAGGCCTTTCTGCATGAGAGTCTGCAAACTGAGGTTGTCATCGGAACAAGGAAAGAAGTATTACGCAGGGAATATATCGGTTACCTGCCGTTTTAAATGATAAACAGGCGGCAGCCGGTGAGGGCGGAAAATGCGTATCATTATTGACAGCATTGACAAGAGAATGACAGTGCCGGCGATCGATTATCTGGTACGCATGGGATATGAGGTGCACGGGCTTTGCTTTGATACCCGAAGGCCGCTGAATCCGGGTAAGCTGAAAAAAGTTCACTACATTAACCGCGAGACAATCACCGGGGACCTGTCGGATGTGCTTTCCGGTTTTGAGGCCGGGGACATCCTGATTGCCGGAAATCCGCTGGTGATTGAAGCCGTCAATATGTTAAAACCTCACATTCGGTATCTACTTTCATCACAGGACAGTATAGAGAAAGCCGGCAACAAAAAGCTCGTACGTCAATTGGCAGTCGGCCTTGGTATCAGGGTCCCCGCCGAACTTGACACACCTGTCTATCCGATGATCGTGAAGCTGAATATATCTGAGAACGCACCGTATAAGCCTGTTGACAGATACAGAATTATTCGCAGCGAGCGGGAGCTTAAGGAAGCGCAGCCGTTTATGCGCGCGCACGCGGACAACCTGATCATGCAGGAATATGTGGACGGCCCCTCCGTCGGTGTATCGATGCTGTTGGACGAACAGTCGAATCTTGTGGATTTCATCGTGCACGAAAGGCTGCTGGAATATCCGGTTTCCGGCGGGCCGAGCGCTGCCTGCCGGAGCATCGCAAACGAGCCGTTGGCACAAGCATCATACCGGCTGCTCCACGCTCTGAACTGGAAGGGCATCGCGATGGTTGAGTTTAAAGGCGAAGCGCTCATTGAAATAAATCCCCGGTTCTGGGGGAGCATGCCGCTCCTGTTCATAGCACAATCGGATTTCTTTTTAAACTATATTAATATCCTCCAAGACAGGCATGAAACGATCACGCCGGAGCAAACAGCATATCAACTGAATAAGATTATGGTTTATTTCCCGCAGGGGTTCCTATCCGTCCTGGGTCTCATTAAGTCAGGAAAAATAAGGCGTGCGGCGGATGGGCTGAAGACGCTTGTCCGAGGTAAAGAAGGGCTTTTCCGTTGTAATAATCCGGGACCGTTCTTCAGATACCTGAAAACCTTGATAATAAGGAATTCGGAATAAACGTCTTATGCCCCGGAGGTTTGTGTCGATAAATGATACAGAAAAAATTCAAGAGCGGATTTATATCGAACGGTTCTTCGGGAGGGGAATAACAATATGAGATTTGTTCCGGTCAGCTGCCTGCGCGAAGGCATGCAGGTTGCGAAAACCCTATACGGAAGGAACAGCGAGAGGCTCCTCACCGAAGGTGTTGTTTTAAACAGGAAATACATTGACAGCATTCGGCGGCTGAGTTTCGCCGGTGTGTATATCGATGACGACCTGTCCGGTGATATTGAGATCATCAACACCATCAGCGATGAGCTGCGGATCGAAACGATGAACGGCATTAAAAAAACCTTCATCGAGGCAAAAAACATCAAGAACCCAAAGGAAAAAGTGGACGAAATCAGCTTGCAGGTCGAAACCATCATCGATGAGCTGCTCTCCAATAAAAACATGATGGTCAACATGCTTGACCTGAAATGCTTCGACAATTACACCTATCTGCACTCGGTGAATGTCGCCGTACTCTCGATGATCA
>CAZJCH010000110.1:5118-7335 GCA_964544005.1 uncultured Papillibacter sp. | reverse complement strand
CCGTTGCTGAGTGCGCGCCAATAACTTCTGTCAGAGAGACAGGCATGCCAAGAAAATGAAAATACTCCGTTGTCAACTGAATGCCGGTATAGGCAGCTGCTTCATTAGCAGGCTCGGTCACAAGCCAGACATTACGGGCATACTGCGCAAAACGCGGTATATCATCCAGATATACTGTTTTGGCCCAAGCACCCCATATGGCGGACAGGCTTTCACCGTGGGGAATATCGTATCTGGCCGACAGGGCGTGGCCGAGCTGATGAACGGAAAAATCCTTTGTCTGGCCGAGTCCCGTGAGCCCATTGTGAGAAAGGCTGCCGGCCCACATGAGTTCAGATCGCGCCTTATAATCATGCGGCTTTTCCATAACGACCTTGCCGTATTTAATGACGACCCGCATCAGCGCCTCAGCCAAACCGTCCGTAAGGCTGTTGTCCGCTTCGGGGGCGAAGTAACGTTCCATGGTATGCATCAAAATGTCCGTCACGCCGCAGGCTGTTTGCCGTTGCGGCAGACTAAACGTCAGAACGGGATCCATGATTGTGAATACCGGACGGTTGAACGGCGTGCTGAGACCGCGCTTTTCTCCCGATTTCAGGTCGGAGAGCACGGCGGAATCGCTGGTCTCGCTGCCGGCTGCCGCAATTGTAGGAATGGCTCCGACGGGAAGCGAATTTGTCACCTTACTCCTCCCGCTGAAAAAATCCCAGACAGGGGTTTCGGGGCTGCTTAACCCATGAGCGACAGCTTTGGCCGTATCGATCACACTACCTCCGCCAACACCGAGGACAAAGTCGATGCCCTCATTCTTGTGCATATCAACAATCTGCTGCGCCAACTGAACCCGCGGGTTTGGCTGAACTCCGCCGAACAGGCTATACTGCAGCCCCGACTCGGACAGAGCCCGGGTGACTTTCTCCAACAGACCATTCTTAACAGCAGTTCCACCGCCGTAGAGCACCAGAGCATGTTTGCCGCCGAAGTCTCTGATCTCATTACCCGCCGACCTGACAGTATCCGCGCCGAAAACCACTTTTGTGGGGCTCCAGAATGAGAAACTATTCAAGATAAAACACTCCTTATAGGACATTCGATTACATTATACATACAATAACGATTCCGGCAAATGAGAATCGATTTAGACGTTCGATTTTTACTGTTCATTTTTACTGTTTCATGATATAAAGGATTCAAATAACCTTTGCTCCGGAGGCGTGATATGACTAAATATGAGAAGCTTGCCGACAAGCTGAGATCAATGATCATCTCAGGTGTCTACAGGACCGGCGATATGATCCCCTCTGAATTCGAACTGGTCGAAACTGAAAGGCTTAGCCGCCAGACCGTGCGGCAGGCACTTGCCGTCCTTGCGCGGGAGGGCAGGATTTCACGGAGACGCGGAAGCGGATCCATCGTTCTGGACGCTGCCGCAAGACGCGACAAGACGAATAATATCGCTGTTGTAACAACATATATTAATGAGTATATTTTTCCCGATATATTGCGCGGCATCGAGCAGGTGCTGTCACAAAACGGGTATACGCCGTTCATTTCAGCAACATACAACCGGGTGGACAACGAGCGCGATATCCTGAATATGCTGCTGGCGAAGCCGATTGACGGAATCATTATTGAAGGGACAAAGACGGCGTTGCCGAATCCGAATATTGACCTGTATCATAGCATCAGAAAAGCAAACATCCCAATGGTTTTCATCAACGGCTATTACCCCGATTTCAAGCCAGGGGTTTACGTCGTCGCCGACGATCGGGCCGGAGGAGCTGCTGCAGCCCGGCTTCTGTTAGGCAAGGGCAGAAAGCACATAGCCGGCATATTTAAAAGCGATGACATACAGGGGCACCGCCGGTATGCCGGATACGCAGAAGCCCTGCGCGAAGCAAAAATCAAAATCCGGGACGATCATGTGCTTTGGTATACGACCGAGACAAGGGAGAAGTTGATCAAAACAGCGCTCCTGGATATACTCAAGGATTGTGACGCGGTTGTCTGTTATAACGACGAGGTCGCCATACAGGTGCTGGATATTCTGAAGGAAAAGGCGATTGTGGTGCCGGAAATGATTGCGGTTGCGTCATTTGACGGCAGCGTGTTCAGCACCGTCTCATCACCGAAACTGACAAGCCTCCTGTTGAAAAAAGAAGAAGTGGGGCGAATCGCCGCAACCAAGCTTGTTAACCTCATGAAAGGGTTTGAAGA
>CAZJCH010000110.1:0-5062 GCA_964544005.1 uncultured Papillibacter sp. | reverse complement strand
CATTGAGGAAAAGGAAAGCACCTGAAATAACTTGGTTTCCGATACGCAATATCTACAAAACAGACACCGGTTATTTGGTCAATGTTTGTGATTGTAAGTTTTGGGAAACTGAGCTATTTTTAATAGTATAACATGTACGTACAGGTTGACGACAAAATAGTACATATTAATACAATGCAGGTGATGCGGGCGGAAGGAAGATAGGTATTGCAGGATAAGGAAAAAATAAAGGCTGCAATTGAAAGCGGCAACACATATTTGGGTTTGGAGCTCGGGAGTACCCGGATCAAAGCTGTTCTCATCGACAGCAGTTATGCGCCAGTTGCCTCTGGCAGCCACATGTGGGAGAACACCCAGGTTGACGGTATTTGGACATACAGCCTTGAAGATATCTGGTGCGGACTCGGAGACTGTTATACGCAGTTGGCCGGCGAGATCAGAGCGCTGTATGGAGTAGATTTGAAGACTGTCGGCGCCATTGGATCTTCAGCCATGATGCATGGGTACATGGCTTTCACTAGGGACGGTCGTCTGCTCGTGCCTTTCCGAACATGGCGCAACACCAGCACCGGTCGGGCAAGCGAGGCGCTGAGCGCTCTGTTTCACTTCAATATTCCACAGCGGTGGAGTATCGCCCATCTGTATCAGGCGATACTGATCGGCGAGACGCACGTATCAGACATTTCCTATCTGACAACTCTGGCCGGATACATCCACTGGCAGCTGACCGGTCAGAAGGTCCTCGGTGTCGGAGACGCCAGCGGTATGTTTCCCGTTGATATCACGACGGGGCAGTTTGACGCACGGATGATGGAGCAGTTCGACGCGCTGATTGCTGAGAAAAACTATCCGTGGAAGCTCGGGGACATTCTCCCCCGGGTGCTGACGGCCGGTGCTGAAGCAGGTGCACTGACGGCTGCGGGTGCCCTTCTTCTGGACCCCAGCGGTGTCCTCATGCCGGGGATTCCACTCTGCCCTCCCGAGGGAGACGCCGGCACCGGAATGGCGGCGACCAACAGTGTTACGTGCCGGACCGGCAACATCAGCGCGGGAACGAGTGTTTTTGCAATGATTGTACTCGAAAAGCCGCTCCGAAATGTTTATTCGGAAATCGACATGGTCACGACGCCGACAGGCGATCCTGTAGCGATGGTACACTGCAACAACTGCACAAGTGACATCGACGCCTGGATTGAGCTGTTCGCCGAAGCTGCTGAAGCACTCGGCGCGAGAGCAGACAAAGATGCGCTCTATCAGATACTCTACAAGAAGGCTTTGGAAGGTGATGCCGACTGCGGTGGGCTCCTTTCATTCAACTATATCGCCGGAGAGCCGGTCACTGGCTTTAACGAAGGCCGGCCGCTCTTTGTTCGGTTACCGGGTGCTAGACTATCACTACCCAACGTCATGCGAACGCACCTTTATGCGGCGCTCGGTACGTTGAAGCTCGGGATGGATATTCTGCGAGAGGGCGAGAACGTGTACATGATGTCGGTCACGGGGCATGGCGGATATTTTAAGGTCCAGGGCGTCGGGCAGAAGTTCATGGCTGCCGCGCTGGGCACGCCGGTCACTGTGATGGACACCGCCGGAGAAGGCGGCTCCTGGGGGATGGCGATCCTGGCCGCGTATATGGTAAATAAGGAGCCGGACGAAACACTAGAATGTTATCTTAAAAATAAGGTGTTTATGGGCGCCGTCAGAAGCACGGTGGCGCCGGCACCGGAAGACGCGGCGGGCTTCAGGGCATTTATGGAAAAATACAAAAAGGGCCTTGCGGCGGAGCGCGCCGCAGTTGAAATGCTGTGAATAAAAACAAGAAGGCGTGAATGCTGAAATGTTAGAGGAATTGAAAAAGACAGTCTGTCAAGCAAATCTCCTGCTGCCGGTGCACGGGCTTGCCATTTTCACCTGGGGCAACGCCAGCGGCATCGACCGGGAGAAAGGGCTTGTCGTGATCAAGCCCAGCGGTGTTCCATATGAATTTCTCAAGCCGGAGGATATGGTCGTTGTCGACCTGAAGACCGGGGAATGTGTCGAAGGAGTGCTCAAACCGTCCTCCGACACGGATACCCATCTGGCACTGTACCGCAGCTTTGATAGTATCGGCGGCGTCGTACACACACACAGCCGCTGGGCGACGATCTTTGCCCAAAGCGGCCGCTGTATCCCGCTTCTCGGAACGACACACGCCGATTATTTCTACGGCGAGATTCCCTGTACCAGGAAGATGGCCAAAAGCGAAATTAACGGCAGTTACGAACTCGAGACTGGAAAGGTGATCGTCGAGACGTTCAAACAGAGGAATCCCAACGATACCCCGGCTGTTCTCGTCCGCGGCCATGGCCCGTTCGCGTGGGGAAAGGATGCAATAAACGCCGTCCATAACGCGGTTGTCCTGGAGGAGATCGCCATGATGGCATGGCATACGCAGATGTTGTCGCCGGAAGAGAAGCTGGACAGCGCACTTCTGGATAAGCACTTTCGGCGCAAGCACGGCGCAAATGCATACTACGGCCAAAAAACAATGTCGTAAATCGATGGAGATTCATCTTGCCGTATTTTTTGTTTTCAGAAAGGAGCAGCATCATGTTAAGAAAAGTTACCGTTGAAAATGGCGTCGTCGAGGGCTTGCCTGCCGCCGATCCGCGGATCACTTCGTTTAAAGGAATTCCTTTCGCCGCGCCTCCCGTCGGTGAAAACCGCTGGCGCGCGCCCCAGCCAGCAAAAAATTGGGACGGTGTCCTGCATGCCTACAAGTTTGCGCCTATATCCGTGCAGCATATACCCGGAGAGGACCCCGACAACATTTATTCAAGGGAATGGAATGTGGACACTACTATCGAAATGGCCGAAGATTCGCTGCACTTGAATGTCTGGACTCCCGCGAAAAGCGCCGATGAGAAGCTGCCTGTGTTCGTCTGGTATTTCGGCGGCGGCCTGCAGGAGGGTAATACCGCCGAAATGGAATTTGACTGCGAACGCATCGCGCGCCGTGGTATTGTCGTGGTCAGCATCAACTATAGGTTAAACGTTTTCGGATTCTTAGCTCATCCCGAGATTACGGCTGAAAACCCTAGCGCCCCGGCAAATTTCGGACACCTGGACCAGCAGTTTGGTACACGCTGGGTCAAGCGGAATATCACCGCGTTCGGCGGCGATCCGGAGAACGTTACCATCGGCGGGCAGTCGGCCGGCGGCGGCAGCGTCATGGCGCAGGTGACATCTCCGCAGAATTCGGGACTCTTCCAGAAGGCCATCGTGGACAGCGGCTTGATGATCACGGCGTACCCCGGAGACCTTTTTGGGCCCGACAGGAATCTGGCTCAGGCAGAACAGGAGGGGGCTGATTTCTTTGAGTTTTTGGGCGTCTCATCCCTGTTGGAAGCCCGTAAGCTTGATGCATTTTACATCCGCGATAAGGTTGTCGAATACAAAAAATGGTGGCCTACAGTGATTGACGGCGTGTTCTGTACCGGCAACGCTAATGATTTATACATGGAAAACAAGTGCGAGCTCGTCCCAATGATGTTCGGCCATACACCAACGGAATTTCCGGATCGGCCGCGCGTCAGAACAGTAGAGGAGTTTAAAGCGTTTGCCATAGAAGCCTTCGGCGAAGACGCCGATGAGTTTTTAGAGCTCTGTTCGTCGGTGAATGGCAGCATCAGCGAGATGTTGTATAAGGCGACCGTCAGCCATCTGGAATACGCGATCAGGCTTCTGGGAAAAGCGAAAAAAAGGACTGGCGATAAGACGCCGATTTATTACTGGGTCTTCAACGCCGAGATTCCCGGTTGGGACAATCCCGGCGCCTTCCATTCCTCCGATCTCTGGTTCTTCTTCGAGACGCTGGCCAAATGCTGGCGGCCGTTCGTCGGGATGCATTATGACCTGGCACGGCAGATGTGCAATTATTGGACAAACTTTATCAGCTCCGGTGACCCCAATGGCAGTGACGCCGACGGGTCTGACATGCCCATTTGGAAGCCGTTCACAGATGAAGATCCCAACAGGATGTGGTTTACCGATAAAGCATGGCTCAGCAACAGGGAGCCGGACGACCTGATGAAATTTTTAATCAGGCAGTTTCCGAAGAAGCGCCATGTTGTCTGACCAGGGCGATATGGTTCATATATGAAAGCGACGCTTATCGCTCATAAAAACGACGAGATCGGTGAGATATCCCCAAAGCTCACCTTTGACGAGTGGAATGTTTGGTTTCACAGCAATAAGAGCGAATTTTAAGAAGTCAATCCGGAAAAAAGGATATAACGCGAATTGAAAAGCTATCAGTAAAAAATTGGCGGTGAGAATTTACTCACTGCCTAATTTTTTCTTCTCGGCGGTATAGCCTAAACATCCATCCTATTGGGGTATTTCAAAGACAGCGGCTTTCATTAATACATACTGTCCGTTTCGAGAGAAATACTATCGAAATAGGAGGGATTTTATGGATAGGAATAGTTTAAAACCAGCTGAACGACGCCCTCGATACGCATGAGGCGATATTCAGATTCTTGATGGACAAAGGGTATTATCACGCCTATGATCTTTTCCAGCAGCAAAACGAGACCCAAAAGTTGGCAACAAGGTGTATAAGCGCCTCCGAAAACGAACGATTCGGAGGCGCTTAATTACTGATGTTGGGAAATGTCAGCCACTGGGTTATCTGTTGATTAAATTCAATGGATAATCACATAAAAGATAATTACTGTACCCAAATCGTATTCTAAATTACTACTCCGAGATGGTTGGTGAGTATCTAGACACCAGAGTTTTAAATACGGGTATATCCATCAGGGACTAGAATTTTGGCATGTTAACGTCAGTGACTTATGCAGCGATGACTTAAGCACACAATCTGACGGCCTCTCCGACCAAACCAGCCTATTACGATAACCAAGATATTCTGCTCGTTTGGTGCGCCAAAATAAGATATAGCGCATCGCTTTGTCCTTAATACAAAAAGGGGGGTGATGCGTACCTGCACAACACTAGTTTTCGCTCACAGTCTGTCTTTCTTCGGACGGACCAGGTCGCTGACCTCCAGCATATTTTC
>CAZJCH010000109.1:5483-7368 GCA_964544005.1 uncultured Papillibacter sp. | reverse complement strand
AACTATACGCACTCTTATCCTTATTGCTGGCGGACAGATAAACCGCTTATTTATAAAGCGATGTCATCTTGGTTTGTAAAAGTTACCGCAATTAAAGATGAGCTTTTAAAAAGCAACGAGCAGATAAACTGGATTCCGTTGAATCCAAAGATGATAGCAAGGGGGCTTAGGGATAGATGAAAGCGGCTTTGGTAAAAACAGCTTCGGACAAATCATCATCTTCAGTGAGAACACCCTCGCTGAAAGCATCCTCGTTTTTTAAAAAATACACAATGACCATCGCACTTGTGGTGGTTTTCGTTTTCTTCTCGATTCTCACGGAGGGCAGGCTTTTATACGCTCAGAATATTTCAAACCTGATGCTGCAAAACGCCTATGTGCTTGTGATGGCCTGCGGCATGCTGCTGTGTATCCTGACGGGCGGCAACGTCGACCTCTCGATCGGCGCCAGCCTCTGCCTCGTCGCCTCGATTGCCGCGCAGCTGCTGGATAAAGCTCATATGGACCCCATTCTGACCATCATTATTTGTCTGGCCGCCGCTGTTATCATCGGCATGTGGCAGGGCTTCTGGATCGGAAATATGCATATTCCGCCGTTTATCGCCACACTGGCGGGCATGTTCCTGTTCCGCGGACTGGGCCGCACCCTGCTGGCGTCAAAAACTGTCGCCATCTCCAATGAGACGTTCCTCAGTATCTTTTCCTCTTACATAACGGTGCCGGGTATTGACGGAGACAAACGCTGGTCGGCGCTTATTGTCGGAATTCTTGTGGCTGTCGGCTATATCGTATATACGATATTCAGCCGGGCGAAGAAGGCAAAAAAGAATTATGATATGAATTCCCCGATTATGGCGTACGGCCAGGTCATCATCATCGACGCGCTGATTATTGCCTATGCCTGGATGCTGGCGCAATATAAAGGTATTCCGGTCATGCTGCTCTGGATCCTGCTGATTGTGTGCCTGTATGCGTTTATCACCTCTAAAACAGCATTCGGCCGCCGCTTCTACGCCGTCGGCGGCAACGAAAAGGCCACGAAGCTGTCCGGTATCGACACGAAAAAGGTCTACTTTGCCGCGTATTGCTCCATGAGCATACTGGCCGGCTTTTCAGGACTCCTGGTGGCGGCCCGAATCGGATCCGTCAACGGCGACATCGGGGGCTCCTATGAAATGGACGCCATCGGCGCCTGCTTTATCGGCGGCGCGTCCGCTTACGGAGGTTCGGGCACAATCCCCGGCGTCATCGTCGGCGCCATCCTTTTAGGCGTCATCAACCAGGGGATGTCGATTTACGGCCTGGACGACAACTGGCAATATGTCGTCAAAGGCGTCGTTTTGCTCATCGCGGTCATATTCGACGTCGTGTCCAACAAAAAAACCGGTAAGGCGGGATAACAGCCATGCTTTTTATCGGCATTGATTTAGGGACGTCGGCCGTCAAGCTCCTGCTGATGGACGACAAGGGTAAGATACTCAAAATCGTCTCGCGCGACTATCCCACATCGTTTCCGCGCCCCGGCTGGTCGGAGCAGAAGCCGGAGGACTGGCTGCGTGGGACGATCGAGGGAATCCGTGAGCTGATCGAGGGCTGCGATAAACAACAAATCGCCGGTATCGGCGCCGGGGGTCAAATGCACGGGCTCGTGGCGCTCGATAAGGACGACAAGGTCCTGCGACCGGCGATCCTTTGGAACGACGGGCGAACAGGTGCGGAGACAGAGTATCTGAATACTGTGATCGGCAAAAAGACACTGTCAGAATATACCGCCAACATCGCCTTTACCGGCTTCACCGCCCCGAAGCTCCTGTGGATGAAGAGAAACGAGCCGGCGCTTTTTGCCCGGATCGACAAAATCATGCTGCCCAAGGATTATATCAAT
>CAZJCH010000109.1:0-5473 GCA_964544005.1 uncultured Papillibacter sp. | reverse complement strand
TGCTGTCCGGCGTTCACTGCAGCGATTACTCGGATGCGTCCGGCACGCTGCTTTTAGATGTCGCGCATAAACGCTGGAGCCGCGAAATGCTGGATATCTGTTCTGTCAGGGAGGAATGGATGCCGCGGCTGTTTGAAAGCTATGAGGCTGTTGGCACCTTGAAGCCGGAGCTGGCTCAGGAGCTGGGATTCAGGCCGGATGTTGTAATCGCCGCCGGAGCGGGCGACAACGCCGCTGCCGCCGTGGGAACGGGGACTGTCAGCAGTGGCAGCGCCGCAGGCCGGTGCAACATCTCAATCGGCACCTCCGGTACCGTCTTTATTTCAAGCGAAAGGTTCGGCGTCGACAGGAACAACGCGCTCCACGCCTTTGCCCACGCCGACGGCCGGTATCACCTGATGGGCTGCATGCTCTCCGCCGCGTCCTCACACAAATGGTGGATGGAGGATATCCTGATAACGTCTGATTTCAGCACGGAGCAGGAGGCGATTACACGGGATACGTTAGGCTGCGGCCACGTGTATTTCCTGCCGTATCTGATGGGCGAGCGCTCCCCGCACAATGATCCGGCGGCGCGCGGGGCCTTTATCGGCATGACAATGGATACGACGCGCGCGGACATGACACAGGCTGTGCTGGAGGGCGTCGCGTTCGGTATCCGAGATTCGCTGGAGGTCGCGCGTTCTCTGGGCCTCCCCATCCGGCGCAGTAAAATCTGCGGCGGCGGGGCCAAGAGCCCGCTGTGGAAAGAGATATTCGCAAACGTGTTGAATCTGGAGCTTGAAGCCGTTGAAACCGAAGAGGGGCCAGGCTACGGCGGCGCGATCCTGGCGGCTGTCGCCTGCGGCGCGTTTGCTTCGGTGCATGAAGCCGCGGATAAGCTCGTCCGGGTAACATCCGTCGTGAAGCCGGATGCTGAAACAGCCGCGCACTATGAGGCGCGGTATCAGGTATTCAGGCAGCTTTATCCCGCAATGATGCCGATATTCGGGAGTTTATAAAAAGACAGGGTTGAAAGAGTGTTGAAGAAACAGCAGAAAAAGGTATACGACACCGTCATGAGGGGCAGGGCCTATACAGGTCTGGTCCTGCGCGTGCTCGTTGCCGGTTATATGGTATATCTGGCGTGGAAGCTGATGTCGGGCATGCTCGGCGGCAGCGGCTCCATACCGGAATGGGGCGTCTATGCGATTTGTATCGTGTTTACCGCCGCCGCCGCGGGCTTTTGCGTCTTCGCGTACAAAGCTTTCAAGAAAGCGCTGAAGGCCGCTGAAATCACCACGGTACCGGAGACGATAAGCCAAGCAGACGAAGAAACCGATACTCCGGAGGAGGATAGGAACGATCACTGAGAGGGGGTAAAAAATGAAAATTTATCAGGTCACGGACCCTGAATTTAAAGCTTACGGCAGAATTCTCGAAGGCTATAACGTCCGCAAGCTGCTCGCGGCTCTTGTCTTCGCCACGCCGCTCCCCACAGGAACCGGCTATGTGCCGGAGGAGGCGGCCATACAAGCCCTGCCCGCAGCCTCGATACTCGGCAAAACCATATTTGGCGGCCTGCCGGTGCAGTTCGGCTGGTGCAACGGACATAACACGAAGCTCAATTGCCTTGAATATCACAGGAGCAGCGAGGTGCTCATCGGAGCGGACGAATTTATTCTGCTCCTTGCCAAGCAGGAGGAAATTGAGGACGGCCGGCTCGACACGTCAAGGGTGAAGGCGTTCCGCGTGATGCCGGAGGTGATGGTGGAGCTCTACGCCACGACGCTGCACTACGCGCCATGCCATGCCGATCCGGCAAAGGGCTTCCGCGTGCTTATCATCCTGCCTCAGGGTACCAATACGGATAAACCCGACTTCACGCCCGCAACGCCCGAGGATAAAACGCTCTGGGCGAGGAATAAATGGCTGCTGGCCCATCCCGATTCCGTCGAGGCAAAGGCGGGCGCCTGGATCGGGTTGACCGGCCCGAACATCGACCTTGAAGAAGTCGTAAGAGGCGGCGGGGAGCCTGACGAAATATACCTTCGCGTTTAATTCTGCCGCCGCTTCGCGGCGGACTGGGGGATCAACAAAATGACAAATATTCCAGAGGTAAAATTAGGCATTGTCGCCGTTTCGCGTGACTGCTTTCCTATTCAGCTCTCCGAGCGGCGCCGCTCGGCCATCGTGAAAGCCTGCACGCAGCTTAAAACGGATATTTATGAGGCAAAAACCACCGTTGAGAACGAAAAAGACATGCTGGCGGCCGTGGATGAAACAAAAAAAGCGGGCTGCAACGCCCTTGTCGTCTTCCTCGGCAACTTCGGCCCCGAGACGCCGGAGACGCTGCTGGCCAAGTATTTCGACGGCCCCTGCATGTTTGCGGCCGCGGCGGAGGGCGACGGCGATTTGATCGACGGGCGCGGCGACGCGTACTGCGGCATGCTCAACTGCTCGTACAACCTGGGGCTCCGCCATTTATCCGCCTACATACCCGAATATCCCGTCGGCACAGCCTCGGACATCGCCGACATGATCGGCGGTTTTATTCCCGTCGCGCGCGCCGTGATCGGCGTGGAAAATCTAAAAATCATCACCTTTGGCCCGAGGCCGCAGGATTTCTTCTCCTGCAACGCGCCGATTAAGGGGCTCTACGAGCTGGGCGTCGAGGTGGAGGAAAACTCCGAGCTCGACCTGCTCGTCAGCTTCAAGGCCCATGCCGGCGACCCGCGCATTCCTGATGTCTGCGCCGATATGGCGAAGGAAATGGGCGAGGGCAAATTTTATACCGACCTGAACGCGCGCATGGCGCAGTTTGAGCTGACGCTTCTGGATTGGGCCGAAGCCCACAAGGGCAGCAGGCAGTATGTGGCGTTTGCCGACAAGTGCTGGCCCTCTTTCCCGTCCCAGTTCGGCTTTGTCCCGTGCTATGTCAACAGCCGCCTGGCCTCAAGGGGCATCCCCGTGGCGTGCGAGGTGGACATCTACGGCGCACTGTCGGAGTATATCGGCGTTTGTATCACAGGCGATGCCGTCACGCTCCTGGACATCAACAACAGCGTCCCGAAAGCACAGTATGACAGTGAAATTGCCGGCCAGTTTGACTATATGCTGACCGATACGTTTATGGGCTTCCATTGCGGCAACACACCGTCTTGCAAGATGAAGCCCGACCGCGCCGTGAAATACCAGCTCATCCAGCACCGCACGCTGGAGCCGGAGGGCAGCGCGCCCGACTTCACCCGCGGGACGCTGGAGGGCGATATCGCCGCAAGCCCTATCACCTTCTACCGGCTGCAGTGCGACAGCGAGGGGACGCTGCGGGCGTATATTGCCCAGGGCGAGGTACTGCCCGTCGGGTCAAAGAGCTTCGGCGGCATCGGCGTGTTCGCCATTCCGGAGATGGGGCGTTTTTACCGCCATGTGCTCATAGGCAAACGCTTCCCGCACCATGGGGCTGTCGCGTTTTCCCATTGTGGCAAGGCGCTTTTTGAAGTCTTCAAATATCTCGGTATCGGTGACATCGGGTATAATCAGCCGAAAACGCTGCCGTATCCCACCGAGAACCCTTTTCGGTGACAGCCATGGATCATACGTATTACATCAGAGAGATCCGAAGGGCCTACGAGGAGTATATCGACGAAACGGTTCGTCTTGAGAAGGATCGCAGAGTGACGGAAGGGCTTATGGGGTTTGGCCAAGGCCCGGGTTCGCACCCGTGTCATGACCGCTTCTCCGGGCGCCTTGAGCAGCTGCTGGCGTTATTTGCGGAGAAGGCGCCGTCTTCCGAGGAAGCCCGGGAGGTGCTGGCGTTCATCTATGACACGCCGCTCCTGCATAAGGACAATACGCTGGCATATTGGATGCTCCAGGCTGTCCATTCGCTGACGGAGAAGACAATCGTTTTTTTGACGCCGGAGGACGCCGCCGCACTTTCGGTCCGGTACAGGGAAGCCTATCCGAAAAAAGTCCAGCTGCCGGCCCAGAAGAAAATCGCCGCTCTGCTGCAGGCGCAGTCCGGTGAAAGCGCTCAAAGAGAAAAAAAGAAAAGAAGCCTGCTGGACATACTCAAAGGCCGGTGATAAGTATATTGAATACAGATTCAATATAAGAAATCACAGGTTATCATGTGTATGGAGGGGGCGGCAGCGCTGTGTCGCAGTTTGTTTTCGGCCGGACGAAGGACGGCCAGGAGGTCACCGCCTATCGGCTCATGAACAGGCGGGGCGCGTCTGCAGTCATATTGAATTACGGCTGCACAGTCCAGTCGCTGTGTATAAATAACGCGCGGGGCGGATTCACAGACGTTGTCCTTGGGTATGATACGTTGTCGGAATACTTGGAAAACGGCGGATATGTCGGCGCGGTCATAGGCCGCGTCGCCAACCGTATCGGTAAAAGCGCGTTCACGCTGGGCGGGATGGCGTATCAGTTGACCCGCAACGACGGAGATAACCATCTGCACGGCGGGATGCGTGGTTTCGACAAGGTACTCTGGCATGCAGCCGTCAAACGAAACGTCCTTGTCCTGACGCGCGTGTCGCCCGACGGCGAGGAAAACTATCCCGGCAGCCTGGAGGTCAAAATCACATATGTCCTGACCGACGGCAACGCGCTCCGGATCATCTATGACGCGTCCGCCGACGACGATACGATCGTCAATCTGACGAACCACAGTTATTTTAACCTGAGCGGCGAAGGCACGGCGCTCGGCCATGAGCTGAAGGTTTTCGCGGATCAATTGACACAAAACGATCAAAACTGCCTGCCCACAGGCAGGCTGCTGCCCGTGTCCGGTACGCCCTTCGACTTTTATGAGCCGAAGCCGCTGGGTCGGGATATCGGCGCGGAGGATGCCCAGCTGCGTTTTGGCAGCGGATATGACCATAATTTCGTTTTATCGGACGGCACCGAGCCGACGCTGCTGAGGAAGGCCGCCGTATTATACAGCCCCGAGACAGGCATCGCCATGACAACCTATACGACCCAGCCGGGCCTGCAGCTCTATACCGGCAATCACCTGACGCCCCGAAAAGGCAAAAACGGCGCCCTCATCGACCGCCGCTCCGGCGTCTGCCTCGAAACCCAGCTCTGGCCCAACGCCACAGCGCATCCGCATTTCCCCAGCCCGATTCTGCGGGCGGGGGAGCGGTACCATACGGAGACGGTATATCAGTTTGAGACGGTGGGTGATGACGGGGCTTAGGGCTTCCGTTCAATAAAATCGCCATTGCTTTTATATCACAATATTTATACAATGCTAAGGGAGATGATATGAAAGGGGCGGGGCATTTGGATACGCTGCAGCTGAAGCTTTTTATTTCGGTATCGCAGACGCTGAATTTTACGAAGACGGCGGGCGAGTTTTTCATGACGCAGCCGACGGTGTCGAATTATATCAAGTCGCTGGAGAACAGCATCGGCGTCAAGCTGTTGAACAGGGACAGCCACAGCGTTTCGCTGACAACCGAGGGGCAGGAATTCGTCG
>CAZJCH010000108.1:3829-7412 GCA_964544005.1 uncultured Papillibacter sp. | reverse complement strand
ATCAAGCACGGAGGAACAGTCAATGAGGATCGGACACGGGTATGATGCGCACAGATTGAAAGCTGGCCGCCCCTGTATCCTTTGCGGCGTAAGGATCCCGTCCGACGTTGGGCCGGACGGCCACTCCGATGCCGATGTTGCTGTCCACGCACTCATTGACGCGCTTTTAGGCGCGCTGGCTCTTGGCGATATCGGAAAGCTCTTTCCCGACACCGAAGCCGCATACAAAAACGCGGACAGCGTCGAATTGCTCAAGCGTGTCTATCGTGAGATCATCTCGAGGGGATATGAAATTATGAACGCCGACATCACAATTATTCTCCAGCGTCCGATATTATCCCCTTATATTCACGAAATGAGGGCGAAAACCGCGTTAGCCCTTGAAACTGAAATTGAACGCGTCAGCGTCAAGGCGACGACGGAAGAGAAGATGGGCTTTACGGGTGACGGCACAGGATTATGCGCCCACGCTGTCGTTCTGCTTGGGAAACCAGAATAAAGTCAGATGATATTCTCTGCCTGCCGAAATTAAACGGCAGGCTTTTTCGTTAAACTATCGGAATAAAAAAACAGAAACGCTCGGCCCAGCATATTATGTTTTGAACGGCAAGCAATTGCCGCCGGATCCATGACATCCGAGAGGAGAGCCGTTTCGTGATATATTATCTTCTGATATGCCGATCGCTGACATACGCACAGCGTGCTGCGAAGGCGCTTGAGTATGCCGGTATAACGGCCATTGTCACAAAGGTACCGCAGTTGATACCAACCGATGGCTGTGGCTACAGCGTGAAAGTATCCGCAAAGCATGTATCCAACGCTCTTGTCGCTCTAAAAGACGCGGAGCTTTATCCGATAAAGATATTTGTGAATTACGCCGACGGTAATTATGGTGAGGTGAATCTATGATTTATCTTGACAATGCCGCGACAACACTGATGAAGCCGCCGGGCGTCCCCAAAAATGTTGTCCGGGCTTTCGGCCACCTGAGCAGCCCCGGCAGGGGAGGCCATAAAGCGGCGATGGATGCTGCACAGACAGCTTATGAATGCCGACTGGCGGCTTCACGGCTTTTCAATATAAAGGAACCTGAAAATGTGGTTCTTACATTCAACGCGACGCATGCCCTTAATATCGCAATTAAGAGCCTGGTGCGGCGCGGAGAGAAGGTCATTATATCCGGCTATGAGCACAATTCAGTAACACGCCCTCTTTATTCGATCGGCGCGAAAGTGTCGGTCGCCGCAACAGAGCTTTTTGAACCGGAAATGGCGCTCCTGGCCTTTGAAAGGCGGTTGAGTGACGATACGGCGGCTATTGTATGCAATCATGTGTCAAATGTCTTCGGATACATACTGCCGGTTGAGCGTATTGCAGCGGTATGCCGTGCGATGCATATCCCGTTCATTATCGACGCATCACAATCAGCAGGTGTGCTTGATATAGATTTTAACGGGCTTGGGGCTGATTTTATTTGTATGCCCGGCCATAAGGGGCTTTATGGGCCACAGGGAACCGGTCTGCTCCTCTGCGCGAATAAACCAGAACCGCTCCTTCAGGGCGGAACAGGCAGCCACTCGCAGTCTCTCGATATGCCGCAGTTCCTACCTGACAGACTAGAAGCCGGAACACATAACATGCCTGGTATATCCGGTCTCAAGGCCGGTCTGGAATTTGTTGAAAAACAGAGCGTGAAAAAAATACTCGCCCATGAGCGCGAGCTGATCGATTACGCTGTCGGTGAGCTCATAAAAATCGACGGTATCCACGTTTTCAAGAGCGAATACAGCTATTGCCAGAGCGGCGTTCTGTCCTTTATCATCGACGGCATGCCCTGCGAAACGGTAGCCGGCGCGCTTTCCGAACGCGGCATTGCCGTCCGTGCCGGACTCCACTGCGCGCCTCTGGCGCACAAGACAGCCGGGACCCTGGCAACCGGTACCGTCAGGGTGAGCGTTTCGTTTTACAACACCAAGCGTGAGATGTATGCCTTAGTAAGCGCCCTTGAGAGTATCGTTCATGATAAAACCCTCTATGGGAAACTATTGTGAGCGCGACACGCAAGAAGGTCAAATTCTTCATATTTATAACGTTGCCATTTTTCCATTTATATAATATAATAACTTAATAATACTCAAATACTACACATGCTACTGATTAAAGAGAGAAATTTCGGGCTGAGGATGTTTGTGATGGATTCTGTGAGGGAATTTCTGCGCGTTATGATGAACTTGATACTCAACGCGGATTTGTGGGACATACTCGACATGATCATTGTCGCGTATCTGTTCTACCGCATCATAACCGTTGTCAGAAAGACGAGTTCCGGCGGCGTTATAAAGGGCATCATACTTATTATCGCGGTCATGTGGCTGTCTAGCATTATGAGGCTAAGCGTCATAACATACCTGCTAGGCGAGACAATGAAGCTCGGTATTCTCGTTCTGATCATCCTATTCCAGCCGGAGCTCCGGCGATTTCTTGAACAGATGGGGAGCAGCAATGTCCGGTATATTTTCGGGAAGAAGGTCAAGCTGGGGGATATTGAGGCAGCTATTGAAAGCACTGTCTCGGCTTGTATGGAGATGTCCAAGAAAAAAACCGGCGCATTAATCGTATTTGAGCGTGAGATGACACTGATCGACTATACGAAAACAGGCACCCGTCTCGATTCCGTAGTATCCGAAGAGCTCCTGAAAAGTATTTTTTACCCGAAATCACCGCTGCATGATGGCGCTGTCATCGTGAGGAATGGGCGGATACTGGCCGCTTCCTGCATGCTGCCGATGACGTCCAATACAAGTATAAGCCGTGACCTTGGCATGCGCCACAGGGCCGGGATCGGTATCAGCGAGGTCACCGATTCCGTTGTTGTTATTGTCTCGGAGGAGACAGGCTCTATATCGGTTGCGATTAATGGAATGCTTAAAAGGCATCTCGCCCAGGATACATTTGATAAACTATTGCGGAATGAGCTGATTATTGAAGATAACGCGGGAAACATCAAGAACAGGATCCGCAACAGATTTAAGGTGAAAAACTGATGATTAAGGATCGTATCAAGAAAATATTCTCGAGCAAGGTGTTTTATATCATCTTCTCTATTTTTGCCTCCGTGTCGGTATGGCTGTATGTGTCATACATTGACACAGATGATATTACAACCGTAAGAAACATCAAGATCGAAGTGTTGAACAGGGAATACCTGGCGGACAGGGGGCTTGTGGTCATAGATAGCAATACGGATACGGTGACACTCAGATTTACCGGTAAGCGTAATATTGTCACCAAGCTCGTCAATGCTGATATTTCCGCGACCATTGATTATACCGATATTGAAAAAGCGGGTGTTTCGCTCCTTGAGTACGATGTTATTTACCCAATTGATATCAACTCGGCATCTTTTACGACAACAAAGAACGTTGATAAAATATCTGTAACTGTCGATAACCTGTCCAGCAAGCCGATTCCCGTCAGAAGCACATATGACGGCGGTACCGCGGTTGGCTACCAGATCGAACGTACTGAACTGACACCGGCAACGATCACCGTTTCGGGGCCACAGGAGGAATTGGCGAAGATA
>CAZJCH010000108.1:0-3819 GCA_964544005.1 uncultured Papillibacter sp. | reverse complement strand
TCACCGTGAAAACATATCAAAGACGGTTGAGGACAACCTGCCGTTTAAGCTGATGGACGAAAACGGTAATGAGGTCGTCTCAGATAAACTAACGTTCAGTCATGACATCATCCATGTTGTTATACCTGTTGTTATGATCAAGGATGTACCGCTGTATGTCAATTTGAACTACGGCGCGGGCGCTGATGAATCAAACACGCTTGTAAAAATTTCGCCTGAAAAAATTAAGCTGTCCGGAAAAGCCGAAATACTGGAAACATATAATCAAGTAAATCTTGGAACCATTGATACGACGAGGTTTAAAGACGGAACAACAGAATCGTTACAGATTGTTCTGCCGAACGAGCTGACGAATATAACAGGGATAACAAAGGCCACCGTCAACGTTAGCATAACCGGCCTTGAGACAACGTATGTCACAACGGAAAATATCCAGATTGTTAATGTACCGAACGGATATACAGCAACGCTTATCACGCAGAGTATGGATATTCAACTACGGGGGACGCCGGAAGAAATAGCGGTAATCAAGGAAATCATGGAAACCACGCCGGGCATTGTCCGCGTCACGGCTGATCTGTCCGAATACGGTGAAGCAACAGCCACCGTCAGTGTCATTGCAAAAATCAATGTCGATGGAAACCTGACTGCAGTCGGAGCGATTGGAGAATACAAGGTTTCAGTGACGCTTACGAAGGATTAGTTACTTCAATGTTTGGATATATCAGACCCCTGAAAGATGAGCTGAAGGTCAGAGAGTACGACGAATTCAAGGCGTGCTATTGCGCGCTGTGCCACACGCTGAAGGCTCAGTACGGCGTTTTTTCCAGATTTATTCTGAATTATGATTTCACCTTTCTGGCCATGCTTTTATGGGAGGACGATGAGACGCCCACTCATAAATGCGGCCGATGTATGGCAAGCCCGATCAAAAAGAGGACTTATTGTGCGCCGTCGCGGGCGCTGACGATCTGTGCCGGTTACAGCGTCATCCTTGCCTGGTGGAAGCTGCGGGATTCCGTCGCCGATGAGCACTTTATTAAATCATTGTGGGACAGGCTTTATTCCGTCTTACTCAAAAGAGCATATAAAAGAGCATCAAAAGCTTACGCAGCATTTGAAAAAACGGTACGGACCGGTTTAGACGAGCTTAGAAGACTGGAGCGCTCGGACAACGATTCACTTGACGCCTGCGCCGACAAGTTCGCGATGATTACAGCTGCGCTGGCCTCGGAAGCCGAGGGAAGCGGGAAGCAGCGGCCCCTTCAGCAGCTGCTGTATCATATGGGCCGGTTTATCTATATTATAGACGCGTGCGATGATATGGAAAGCGATATGGATTCGCGCCGCTTCAACGCCGTCGCGAGAAGATACGGCAATACTACGGGTAAATTGTCCGATAACGAGAGAGAGAGTCTCAGGACGACGCTGGTGCACTCGTGTAATCTGATCGGCGCGGCTTATGAACTGCTAAAGCAGAACGTCTGGACGGAAATAGTTAAGAATATTATATACCTCGGAATGCCCGAAGCATATACGCGCGTCCTGAACGGTACGTGGCGCGCCAGGGAGAATTCCAGAAAAAATAAAGGGAATGAACAGACGATATGAACGATCCATACAGTGTCCTCGGTGTTTCACAAAGCGCGTCGGATGAAGAGATTAAAAAAGCCTACAGGGAGCTCGTCCGCAAATATCATCCCGACAATTACAACAACAATCCGCTCGCCGATCTCGCACAGGAAAAAATGAAAGAGATTAACGAAGCCTATGACACAATAACAAAAAAAGGCGGTGGCGGCGGTAACAGTGGGTCGTACAGTCCCGGGAGTACTTATACGCGGTCAACGGGCGGCAGCGCCGAGTTCAACCAGGTCCGGGCAGCTATCAATGCCGGCGATCTGGACCTTGCCGAGAGGCTCCTTACCAATACAACCAACAGAAACGCCGAATGGAACTTCCTGATGGGAAGTCTGTATTACAGAAAGGGCTGGCTGGACGACGCTCGGCGGTATTTTGAAACAGCAGTCAATATGGAACCGGGGAACCAGGAATATATGCAGGCGCTCAATTATATGTCGCGCGGCGGACAAGCATACACCCCTTACGGGTACGGTGTTAACCAGCGCATGGGGGGATGCAGCGCCTGTGATGTCTGCACAGCATTCATCTGCGCCGATGCCTGCTGTAACTGTTTCTGATTATGGACAACAAAACCAGAATGATCACGCTGGCCGCCGTTTTTACGGCGCTTTCCGTTGTGTTTCTCTATCTGGCGAATCTCATTCCGACTGTTCGCCTGGGGTTCGCCGCCGCCGCGTCGCTGTTCGCGATCGCGGCCG
Organism: uncultured Papillibacter sp.; assembly: GCA_964544005.1. Taxonomy (GTDB): domain Bacteria; phylum Bacillota; class Clostridia; order Oscillospirales; family Oscillospiraceae; genus Sporobacter. The sequence continues at coordinate 1,477 of CAZJCH010000108.1, read as the reverse complement.
TCATTGAAACGGGGCTTGTCGCCGCGGCTTTTGTTTTTGTCGGCAGCTCAATCCTCGGCGCGCTTTTATTGCCTGATAAAACGGCGGTCCTTATATATGTTCTGTTTTTCGGGTATTATCCCATCATAAAAAGTCTGGCCGAGAGGATACGCCCCGTCATACTCAATTGGGTAATTAAGATCGCCGTCTTTGAAGCAGCGTTTTCGGTGATATGGTTTCTTTTCAAAAACCTCATCTTTGACAGCAGATACCTTGAGACGCACATCATAGTGATATATTTAACCGGCACCGCGGCGTTTGTTGTTTTTGATATTGGCCTGACAAGGCTGATTGGCTTCTACATTCAAAGGATCTCTAAAAACATAAGGAAAAATAATAGGTAGCAGGTGTAATATGATCAAAAGCATGACAGGCTACGGAAGCGCGAAGGGCAACTCCGGCGCGATAGATATTACCGTTGAGCTGAGGAGCGTCAATAACAGATATCTCGACTGTAACATTAGGATGCCGCGTGTTTATTCGGCGATTGAGGATACGCTGAAAACCGCAGTGACGCGCAGCATCTCACGCGGAAAGGTCGACGTTTATATAAACATTGATTCATCCAAGGCCGCAGACATCACAGTGAAAATAAACAAACCGGTCGCGGACGCGTACATGGCGGTACTTCGGACACTATCGGAAGAGTACGGTTTGTCTGGCGGTGTCAGCGCAATTGATTTCGCGCGCTTTCCGGATGTGCTCCAGTTGGAGAAGAGCGAAGCGGATACCGACGTTTTGGCGAATGATATCGGCGCCGTCCTGGAGGATGCCTTGCGCGATTTTGACGCCATGCGGTCACAAGAGGGAGAAAACCTGGCCACGGATATAGCGCAGCGTTTGAATGAAATCGAGCAACTCACGAAAAAAGCCGAGGAATACTCACCGAAAAGCGTGACCGAATATCGCGCCAAGCTTGAGGCGAAAATGTCCGAGGTCCTGCAGAACAAGGAAATTGACGCCACACGTATCCTGATGGAAGCGGCAATCTTTGCCGACCGCGTTGCTGTGAGCGAAGAGACTGTCCGGCTTAAAAGCCATATCGAACAACTCCGGAAAATGCTTCAAAGCCGCGAACCTGTCGGCAGAAAACTCGATTTTCTCATCCAGGAGCTTAACCGGGAAGCAAACACGATCGGTTCCAAGGGAAATGACGCGGAAATGGCCCGCGTCGTCGTGGATTTGAAAGCAGAGATTGAAAAGATCAGGGAGCAGGCGCAAAACATCGAATAAGGGACAAGGAGCTTACTATATGAAACTGATTAATATCGGATTTGGCAATATGGTATCCGCCAGCCGGCTGATTGCCGTCGTCAGTCCTGAGTCGGCGCCGATCAAGAGGATCATTACCGATGCGCGAGACAAGGGACAGCTCATCGACGCGACGTACGGCAGGCGCACGAGAGCCGTCATTATAACAGACTGCGGTTATATTATT
>CAZJCH010000107.1:1779-7422 GCA_964544005.1 uncultured Papillibacter sp. | reverse complement strand
AAGCTCGGGCCGTGGGTCGCGGCGATGAGTGCCGAGGCCTCCGACATGAGCGGCTGGCTTCTGATGGGGCTGCCCGGCGTCGCGTATTGGTGCGGTCTGGCCGACGCGACCTGGACGGCGATCGGCCTGGCGATCGGCACCTATCTCAACTGGCTGCTTGTCTCCAAAAGGCTGCGGAATTATTCCCTCCGGGCCGGCAACGCCATCACCATCCCGGAATTCATCAGCAACCGCTTCAAGGAGAACAAAAAGATCATCCTGACGGTGAGCGCGCTTTTCATACTGATTTTCTTCGCCGTCTACACAGCCAGCTGCTTCGTCACCTTCGGAAAGCTCTTCAACCAGCTCTTCGGGCTTGATTACAGGCTGATGATGCTCATCGGCGCCGTCTTCGTTCTGGCCTATACGCTGCTCGGTGGTTTTCTGGCGGAGAGCACGACTGATTTCGTCCAGGGCATCGTCATGATTTTTGCCGTTGTCGTTGTTCTGATCGTCGGCGTCTCCGCGGCCGGCGGCGTCGGTGCCGTTGTGGATAACGCGCGGAGCATACCGGGTTTCTTTGAGTTTTTCGGCATCGCCCAACCGGCACTTAAAGACGGTGCCCAGGAAATCGTCAACGGCGCGCCGGCCTTCGCCGAGGCCGGCAAGTACGGTTTTCTGACGATCATCTCCACGCTGGCCTGGGGCCTCGGTTACTTCGGCATGCCTCAGGTCCTCCTGCGCTTCATGGGCATCCGCAAGGCCGGCGAGCTTAAAAAATCCCGCCGCATCGCCATCGTATGGGTCCTCATCGCTATGGGCGCCGCCGTGTGCATCGGCATCGTCGGGCGCGCTGTGTATCCGGCAGCGCTGACGACGAAAACAGCCTCGGAGAATATTTTCATTCTGATCTCTCAGACGCTCATGAATCCGCTGGTGGCGGGCATCATGATGGCCGGCATCCTGGCAGCAACCATGAGCTCGTCCGACTCGTATCTGCTGATCGCAGCCTCGGCCTTTGCGCGGAACATTTTCCAGGGTGTCATCAAAAAGGACGCCAGCGATAAGCTGATCATGAAGGTCAGCCGCATCACGCTCCTGGCTGTCGCCCTTGTCGGTATCGTCATCGCGCTGGATGAAAACAGCATCATCTTCAAGGTCGTCAGCTTCGCGTGGGCGGGCTTCGGCGCGACCTTCGGCCCGATCATGCTCTTCAGCCTCTTCTGGAAGCGGACGACCCGCGCCGGCGCCATCGCCGGAATTCTCGGCGGCGGCGGCATGGTGTTCCTCTGGAAGCTTGTTATTAGCCCCGCGGGCGGCGTCTTCGGAATCTACGAGCTGCTGCCGGCCTTCATCTTCTCCTGTATCCTGATCATTGTCGTGTCGCTTCTCACGAAAAAGCCGTCACCGGCAATTCAGGATGAGTTTGACGCGGTCAAGGCTATGAAAGACTGAACCTCTTAAGCTTAAAATGCGGCAAAAGGCGGCTGGCTGCAAACGGCCCGCCGCCTTTTTTCGTTACCACCCCGGCACAAGGCGGCCGCCTTGTGCCACCCCTCCTTTGGAAGGGAATTTTTGGCCTGCTGATTGGGACTGCTTATATAGCTATCTTCCGAACCTTCCGCCGTTGCCGCGTCCGCCGGGGCCGCTTCTGGGTGGCCCGCCGGGACCGCCCGGGCTTCCGCCGGGACCTCCTGGTCCGCCGGGGCCGCCCGGACCGCCGGGGCCGCCGCCGGGTGGCCTGCCTCCTGGCCCACCGGGGCCGCCTGGCCTGCCGGGTCCGCCGCCCGGTCCTCCGGGTCCGCCCGGTCCGCCCGGTCCGCCCGGTCCGCCCGGTCCACCGGGCCTGCCGGGGCCGGGCCTGCCGGGGCCGGGCCTGAAGGGCGGCCGCGGTGGAAAGAAGGGCGGACGCGGCGGAAAGAAGGGCGGACGTGGAACGCCAGGGAATGGCGGGCGAAAGCCCGGAACCGGTATAAGTATCACCTGACCGGCGAAAACGTTAAAAGGATTGAGTCCGGGATTGACCGCAATTATGGCCGCAACTGTCGTTCTATAAAACGACGCAATACCGTACAGCGTATCACCCGGACGGACAGTGTAATAAAACATCAACATCAACTCCAGCCCATTATATGAAGCCGGTAGTCTTCACGTGTGCCGCTAAATATTAAAGGGACCGACACAGGGGTCGGTCCCTTCAGGGATGATGTGACGCTTAGGGAACGACCCCCGTGTCGTTCTGTTTGAGAGCATTTTCTATCGTTTCCGCGTATTGAGTTCTTCCCCATCGTCTCAAGGTGTCAATATAGAGCTCAATGCTCTTCCAAGGCGCTATCGTCATTTGTGATTTGAAAATAGAGTTTGTTATCCTTTTCGTACGATGAAGTACGCATCTTATCCTTCCTCACACAGGCTGTTCTTCCGCGCGGCGGCTTCCCAAAGCATTTTCGGAAGGCCGAATCTGTCCAGGCGCTCCTCCCGGACATAGAGCAGCCCCCAGCCGGTAAAAAGCGCCTGTATCTGTTTGAGATCAAAAAACCGTTTCATTTTTCCGTTGACACGGTAATAGTTTTCCTCGACAACCTCCCCCTGTCCGGCACCGTAATTGATGTCGTTCACCGAATTGACGCGGCACAGAAGAACGCCGCCGTTCATAAGCATCCTCCTGATATCCCGGACAATGCGCACCGTGTCCTCCCATTTGTAATAATGGAGGCAGAGGTCGGCAATGACGACGGAAAAGCTGTCATCTTCAAACGGTATCCCTTCGAGCATATCAAAGGCCATACACCGGGCGTTCGGTACGTGTTTTTTTACCGCCGCGACGGCCGCTTCCGAGATATCGCAGCTGACAACCTGAAAGCCCCGCTCTGTGAGACAGAGGCTGTCATTGCCGAGTCCGCAGCCCAGATCCAGGATCGGCCGGTTCCGGGACGCTTCGAGTATGCCGGCGTGCTTATCGAGCCATAGGTCGTAAACAGGCTTATCGTTTTGTTTCTTCAAATACTCTTCATATGTACCTTGCTGCACTTGTAAATTCCGCCGCCTATTCCTTGACGATCAGCACGGAGCAGGGTGCGTCTTCTATAACGCGTTTGGCGACGGAGCCCATGAAGAAGCGCTTGACGGGGTTGAGGCCGCGGTGGCCCATGACGATGAGGTCAAATTTTCCAGCTGCCGCCTCGTCGGCGATCTCCGGGTGGGCGGCGCCGACCTTGATGAGCTTTGTGAGGGGAATGCCCGTGCAGTCCAGGCTTTCTATGATGGCGTCGAGCATTTTACCGCTGTTTTCCTGCTTGATTTTCAAAAGGGTATCACGTACGCCGTAGTATTCGCCCGTCATGGTAACACCGAGCGTGCTGTACGCAGTTTCGCTCTCGATCTCGACGACGGTTATGAGCGTCACCTCCGAGCCGAATTTTTTTGCCAGTGCAACGGCCTGCGCCACGGCTTTCTTTGATTCGTTTGATCCGTCGACGGGCACCAGTATTTTTTTCATTAAGCATCACTCCTTATCAGAATTTTCTGAGGCTATTTTAGCATATTTCTGACAGCAAGTACAACGGTTTCGTCATGATTCATAACTCTTGCCGCAGATAGACGAATAAAATCAGCGGATTTTTTTGCACACGCCTTCATGAACGGCACAAAAATACCGAAAATAGTAAATGAAGGGACAAAAACGGTATATTTTGTGTAATCCTTCCATTTGAGGACTATATATGGATCAATCATTTTTCAAAGAATGTATATCAAATATGCCCGTCGGTATCGGCGTGGTCAATAAGGCGGGACGGCTGATTGAAGTGAACCCGAAAGCTTGTGCCATCACGGGGTATTCAGAGCCGGAGCTGCTGGCGCTGAGCCTGCGCCGGCTGGCGGCCCAAAACAGCCGTGTCATCGCTGTCATGTTTTTCAAGGATCTGCTTAATGCAGGCGAAGCCGAATGCCAGATGCAGATCAGGACAAAATCCGGCGAGCTGCGCTGGATTTCCCTGAATGCCAAGGCCATGCCGCAAGACGTATATACTCTGTACAGTCAGGATATCACCTCCTATAAAGCGCTGGAGGACGACCTTGTGACCAGCGAAATGCTGTACAGGACATACATCAACGCGTCCAACGACATCATCTATCTGAAGGACGAGGACCTCAGGTATGTCATCGTCAACAACGCGCTTCTGGACCGGTTCGACAGCGGGGACACCGAGATCATCGGAAGGACGGACGAGGAAGCGCTGCCGGAGGATTTCGGCGCCCAGACTAAAGTCTCGGATATCGAGGCCATAGAGACAAGAGCGAGCACCGTTTCGGAGATGCGTATTGACGGCAAGATATACGAGGCGGTTAAATTCCCCGTATCAATAGCCAACGGCAAGACGGGCGTCGGCGCCTACATAAGGGATGTCACCGAAAAGAAAACCGTGCAAAACAGGATGGAAAACCTCCTGGAGCAGACGCAGGCGATGTTCAACGAGCACGACGCCGTTATGCTCCTGATCCGGCCCGAAACGGGACAGATCCTCGACGCCAACCCCGCCGCCATCTCCTTCTACGGCTATACAAAGGACGAGCTTTTGAGCCTCAGGATCGACGATATCAACATGCTGAAAAGTGACGAGGAAAAGGAGCCGTACTCTCAGGTTTATGACAAAAAGCAGAAGTATTTTTCATTCCCGCACCGCCTGAAAAGCGGCGAAAAGCGGGTCGTCGACGTTTACTCCTGCCCGATTACATATAACAATGAAAAGGTCCTGTTCTCCATCATCTTCGACGTGACGGAGCGGGAGGAGGCCTTCGACGAAATCAAGTACCTCAGCTTCCACGACCATTTGACAGGTCTCTACAACAGGCGTTACTTCGACAATGTCCTGAAGCTCATGAACGACGAGCGCTTCATGCCCCTGACGATCGTCATGGCGGATGTCAACGGTTTGAAGCTGGTCAACGACTCCTTCGGCCATACGGAGGGCGACGAGCTTCTGGTCAAGGCCGCTGAAATTATTGCGGACGGCTGCCGGAAGGACGATATCTGCGCCAGGATCGGCGGCGACGAATTCGCCATCATATTGCCGAATACGGACAACAACGAGGCCGGAAAAATCGTCCGGCGCATCAAGAAGCTGCAGTCGAAAATCAATATCCGGCAGCTGGATCTCTCCATGTCGTTCGGCTTCGCCGTCAAGAACAGTGTCTCCTCCGACATCGAGCTGATCGTCTCGGAAGCCGAGAACAGAATGTATAAAAACAAGGTGCACGAAAGCGCCAGTTCCCGGAATAAGACGGTCAATATCATCCTGAAAACGCTTTATGAAAAGTGTGTCGGCGAGCTGGAGCACTCGAACAGGGTCAGCCGGAATGCTTCCGCCATCGCCACAGCGATGGGGCTCAACCCTGAAACGGTCAGTCAGATCGGTATTGCCGGCCTCCTGCACGATATCGGAAAAATCGGCGTCAATGAGAGCGTTCTGAAAAAGCAGGGCATCTATACAAAAGCCGACCGTGAGGAGATCGAAAAGCACTCCGAGTCCGGCTGGCGCATCCTGAGCAACTCCGACGAATACTCAAATCTGGCCGATTATATCCTCTATCACCACGAGAGCCTCGACGGCAAAGGTTATCCCAGAGGCCTGAAGGGCGACCTGATCCCCCTCACGTCAAAAA
>CAZJCH010000107.1:0-1769 GCA_964544005.1 uncultured Papillibacter sp. | reverse complement strand
GTCAGCGACGCCTACGACGCCATGACGAACGAACGGCCCTACAGGAAGGCCAAAACCCGCGCGGAAGCCATCGAGGAGCTCCGCAGGTTCTCCGGCACCCAGTTCGATCCGGAGGTCGTCGATGTGTTTATTGAAAAGGTATTGATGGGCGACAAGAATAAGGAGTCATAATAACTCATCCGCCTCGTAGTCGATCCTTGTGTTACTTGTTTAAAAATCTTAACCATGCGGCATATCACGTGACCGCATGGTTTTTCATGTCCAAGAGTGCTTGAAAAACGGAGCGATGCGGTCATCGCCCCCTACGATATTCTGCATATTTTTCCAGTTATTGCACAAGGCGTGATGAATTGGTATGATAGATTCAGAGAATATGTCGATTTCATGCGGTTTTACTATGAAAGCATTTAAAAGAGTATTTACTCTCCTGTTGGATCCGGCGGGCCCATCCTTTGCCGGCGGCCGGATATCCCCCGAGGGGCTTTCAACCCGCGCACAAATGGCGCAGGTGCTGTATAGACTGTTATCGCGGTGAATTGCTCAACAGGTTTTCAATTGTTTACTTTATCCATTTTATGTATTACTATGTTTATGTCAGGAGGGAAAGCGTAAATGACCATCGACCATATCAACAGATACGTTTCAAATGTGGACACGTTTATCACCTTTTATTCGGACGCTCTCGGCTTCGTTTTGCTGGACAAGGGCGTCAAGACGGACGGAAAAAGCTACGCCATCCTTCAATGCGGCGGTGTGGAGCTCTTCATTTCTGAAAAGGACGGTTTTGAATTTGACAGCGGGCCAAATTTAAGGCATATTGGATTTGGCGTTGACAGCGCCGACGCGCTTTTGGCGTCGCTGAAGAAAAAAGGCTATGTACCGGAGGCTTTGAAGCTGATCGTCAAGGCCTTCTCCCGGCAATTTTATTTGAAAGACCCGGACGGCTTTGACATCGATATCATTGAGTGGACCAATAAAGAGAAATTTTACCGTTACCTGGCGGATAAGAACGCCGATACTCCCGACTAACAGGAGGCATTTCCTTGGATACTTTCAGACGGGCGGTCCTGCCCGCACTCGTCATCGTTGTCCTGCTGGCGGCATTTGTCTTCCGTCTCTCGTCCTGCGCGTCGGACGATAAAACGAGCGGCGCTTCCCCGGCTGCGGAGACACCGGCAAGCCCGTCCGTATCGGACGCGGAAGCCGCGACCGCGGCCGTTAACAGCCCGACCCCGCCGTACAGTGCCAAAGAAATAAAAAGAATTTACGAAAGCCTCGGCTTAACCGTCGCCGAGATCCGCGACGCGGGCGATTATACGATGGTGCATTACTATAAGCCGACGGGCGTGCCCGGCGAGATCATCTCCCGCTTCGACTGGTTCGAAAGGGAAACGGGCGCGCGCGAGCTCGTCTGCGGCTTGGCCTATACGGAGGAATTCGAGATAAGGCCCGACAAGTCCTTGACAGTTTTAACGACAGGCCGGTCGTATATCGACGGCGCACTGTCGTTCCCCGAAATATACAAAGCCGGTTATGAAGAGATCGACGGCGCGCTGATGTTTATCGGGACGGAGGAAAAATACTACGCGCCGATCGAAGAAAGCTATACGCTCGGCTCGGACCGCCATACAAGCCTCACCGGGGTCCATTTCAATTCCGGCTTTCTGTCGCTGGGCTTCGGTCCGCAGCCCGGTTATGAAGGTGAGTTTTACGCCGCGGACGCGTCGATTCCGAAGGTGAACGTTCAAATCGCAGAGGGCATTGCCACC
>CAZJCH010000106.1:3022-7431 GCA_964544005.1 uncultured Papillibacter sp. | reverse complement strand
GACTTGAGCCCGACGCGACCTGGTCGGCCGCAGCAAAAATGCTGCTGACGACGCGGTGCATATTATGGACCAGCTCTAAGAGCGCCGCGCCGAGAACGTCCCCGTCACATTTGATGTGAATGTGCGTCGTCAGGTCGCCGTCTGCGATCTGCTTCGTATCCGCCACCTTTTCGCGGGACGCGAATACAAGCCTGACAAATGCGGCGGCAATCCTTTCTGTTTCGTCCTTGCTGTCTTTGTCGTAATTCCCGTCATTATCAAAATAAGCCAGCTCTCCGTCGACGAGTTTGTCAAGGCCCATTGTCAGTCCGTTGATATAGCCGACGACATTATTCTTGAAATAGCGCGTTGTCATGAAGGCGGCGGCTAAGCAAAACAGAAACAAAACAACGACAGTCACAATAACTGTCATGGGATTGAGCGCCGCAAAGAACCAGATACCGTTGAGCGCGAGCAGGCATAAAATGAGGACAAAAACACCGATCGCGACAAAGCTGGAAACAAGCTTCATTGTAATGCTCTTTTTCGCATACCATTTTTTCATGATTCACAGCACCTTCTATAAATATTTGACTGACGTTACGAAAATCCCACGCCCAAAAAACGTGGGATTTATAGTTTTATGAAATTACGAAAGCATATCCAAAATCAGTCCGCGTATTTCATCAACGCGGCTCAGGTAATCCAGCTTGCCGCTGTTTTCCTGGAGTATGTCTTTTGCGAGGTCGTCAAGCTTGCTGTCAATAATGCTGATTGTCGCGAAAACGCGCTGCCGTCCGTTCAAGTCCGTCACATATTCGGAGTTGAGGATATAAGCGTTTTTAAGGGCTTCCGTCAGCAGCTCTCTCAGCCGCCCGCGGTAGCGCTCAAACATGGACAGATCAGCTCTTCCAAGAATGGTGTCGGCCAGCGCCGTAAGCTCATCAAACAGCGTGTCGATATGCCTTCTGTATTCTTCCTTAAGCTGACGCCCCAAATGCTCGCGGAAAACGTCGCCCGTAAAGCCGCCGGAGGCGCCTGTTACCGTCGCGGCGCCGCAGCGTGACGGATGCTCCGTTCGTTTGACTCTGTAGACATCAATCATAAATAAACTCCAGGGCGGTTTCAACCGCAGGTAAATCCTATTCTGAAAAGTCGATGCTGTCGCCGGGTTCATCCGAGAAGGCTGTTCTCATATAGGCGGACAGGTTTTTTTTGTTTCGCGCCTTAAGCGTTTCGATTTTATACATCTGCATTTTGCCACTGATGATCTTCATTATTTCCATATCCCTGGCGGAGACGCCGCTCAGCACTGTCCGAACAGCCTGACGAATCTCGTCGATGTCCGGCGGCAGGCATTGGCCGTAATCGTATTCCTCCACCTCGTCAAGGATGATATCGGTTTTATATTCGATGCCGATCAGGGCCTCTATCATTCTTTCCCGCTTGTTGATGACTTCGGTAATTTTTGAGTCGTCCCCGCTGAGAAATACATCAAAATGATCGTCGGAGTATTTTTGGAGTTCAACGCATTTATCAAGCGCTTGTTCCATCAGGCTTTGGAGCTCGGCTTGCTTTGAGCTATTCCCGCTCATCCGACGTTCACCTCTGGGGTCAGAGTATAGGAGGCTTTTGAGATCTGCTGCCATGTGTTCCGCATCGAGGACAGGATATCGAGCACATCCGGGAGCAGCGATATGTCTTTTTTGATATTTATTTCGCGGATGGTGCGGAGAAGGAATTCATAAATGTCCAGGAGCTGCGCGGAGAGGTCAATACCGGGATCAAGACAGTTGACAAGCTCCATTAGGATTTCCTGGGCATTGATGAAATGTGTGTGCGCGCCGCTGTAGTTGCTGTTGTCGTTAAGGTCAATCTCAGCCAGCTTCAGATTTTTAATACAGGCGTCGAAGAGCATGACAATAAGCTCAGCAGGGCTGGCAGTCATGACGCTCTGTTTCAGATATTCCTGTTTTAAGTTTGCTTTTCTGTAATCCATTTAAAACCCCACCATAAATTGATCTATTGGAACAGCTGGCTGATGTAGGAAGCTTGTGAATTCAGCTTGGAAAGCGCTGTTTCCATTCTGGAGAATTTAGCGTAATAACGCTCAGCAAGCGCACTGAGCTTGTCCTCCAGACCGCCGAGCTCCGTATCATAACTGCTGATTTGGTTTTTTGCTGTCTTCATGGAGGCCGTCACGGTGCTGTTGTATGCTGTCAGGCTGCTTTTAAGTTTATAAATAAGGCCTTGCTGTGTACTTTCGGCGCTGCTATTGCCGTTCGTAAACATCCTGATGACCTCCTCTGCATTCTGCTTGAGCGCTTCGGATAATTTGTCCTCATTAACGGAGATCTGCCCCGCGTTGCTGTCAAAATAACCGGCACTCGTCAGGCCAATCTCAGAGGCGTTTTTCCCCACGCCGCCAAGAACCGAAGAAAAAGCGTTTCTGAACGTTGTCATCATTGTGACGAGGTTTTTATCTTGATTGAGCAGACCGCTTTTGGCTTTTTTCTCCCACGCCGTAATCTGCTCAGTTGTCATTTCAGCCTTCTGCGCGTCGGTCAGTGGGGGATATTTGCCCGACAGATCGTCCTCGCTGACGAGGGTTTTCAGTTTTGAATAAATCTTGTTATAACCGTCTACAAAACTCGTAACGGCGGAGATGGTGGCGCTGTAATCGCGCTCAAGCGTAAAGGTTGCCTCAGGTTCGCCGGTCCCCTGCGTTACCTTTTTCAGCGCATATGTGATCCCGTCGATTGTATAGTCATTGCTGTCCCGTATCACGGTAAAGCCGTTTATGACGGCTTCCGAGCCGGAACCTTGCGCTGCAGCCACTTCGCCGATACCGAACGCACTGCCTTCGCCGAACGCGTTGCCGGAAAGGTTTTTGATGGCAACGCCTTCACTTTCGGCGTCGGACATGACCGTAAAACCGTCCGTCGACGAATTATAGTACATCGTCACCTTGGCATCCGCGTCATTGTTGATCGTGTCAAGCATGTTGCGCAGCGTCGTCGCCTTTTCAAATTGAAACTCCTTGCCGTTTATTGAAAAGGAGATTTTATCGCTGCCGTCGAATTTCAACGCTTTCGCGAAGGAAAGGTCCTGCAAAGCCATTGTGTCGTCCGCAATCGGTACTCCGTCGGCCGATATCCACTTACTGGAGACGGATGTGCCGGTATACGAGACGGAAACGTCTCCAATACCAAAGGCGCTGTTTGTCCCGAAGGCGTTCCCCTGGAGATTTGTGATTTTGACTTTGCCGTTCTCGCCGCTGACATCCGACGTGATCGTAAAGGCATCCGACAGCCGGCTGTATTTCATGGTCACATTGGCGGTTTCATCAGTATTAATTGTATTGATCATGCTTTGAAGCGTTGTGTCCTCGGAAAAGTTAAACGTCTTCCCGTTGATGGCAAAGGAAATGTTGCCGCCGGCATTGAACTCGAGCTTCGTCGCGAGGGACAAGCTGCCAAGCGTGGCCGTATTGCTTGGGGATATTTCCGTCCCGTTCGCCGAAATCCTGGCGGAGCTCGTAACCGACGCGTTCTTTGCCAGCTTGTTGATCTGGATTGTGACATCGCCCAGCTCCGCGTTGCCCGACGCGGTGATTGATGCCGCGTTTGCGGTGCTTGTCGTCGTAGACTTGTAGGTCGCATACGACGCGGACCTGAGCATGCTTTTCTCGCCCGCCGCGCTCATGTATGTGTTCATGAATTCGTTAAGCTCGTCCTTGACGCTTGTTAAAGCCTCATTATACCATTCCTGTCGTGTCTGCTTTTGCCTGACGGCGTCTATTTTGAACTGCTGGCTGGAGGTCATACTCTTGACCAGCGAATCCGTATCAAGGCTTGAAAACATACCGGTAATGCGCGAGCTCGTCCTGAAGACAGAGCTTGAGCCCGTCGATGTGCCGGATGTTGCCGTCGAGTTTATTGTAGACATAATTATCAACTCCCGCCGCAGCTGAATAGCTTCGTTCTTTTATGTGTTTTTCCTGTTATACAATGTTTATCGTTTTAATTCGGTCAAAATTAATACGAAGTTGGAAATTTTCAATAAATTCTTTATGATGCAGCAGCCGGCCTTCTCATGACCGTCATTGCACTATAGGTTAATATGTATAAAAAATTCACAAAAATTTATGCACATAGACGATACTTTGCGTTTGGGTCTGAACTCTGTAATTAATTATTAAAAAGTAACGACATTATATATGTGTGATTACAGGACGGAATCGGAGGAAGTCGATGAAGGGTAATTCAGATAATATCGATGTTGAAAAAAAGGATGTGCTCAGGGAGATCGCGAATATCGGCGCCGGCCACGCGGCTACGGCACTTGCGGCGCTTTTAGACCGCCCGATCGTACAATCTGTTCCGAACGTTATGCTGATACCGCTCGGCGATATGCCGGAGCAGCTTGGC
>CAZJCH010000106.1:0-3012 GCA_964544005.1 uncultured Papillibacter sp. | reverse complement strand
ATCCTTCGTGTCCGGGCTCTCCGGTGCCTGCATGCTTGGCGGCGCCGAAAAGCTGGTTGTCGCGGGGCTTTTGGACATAACCGGCGACCTGACAGGCTTTTTCATGGTCGTTCTGACCTTTGAGCAGGCGGACAAGATCATTTCCATGATGCTTGGGAAGAAGGTCCGCCCTCATAAACCTGACAGTATACGCAGATTGTCGGCGATAGAGAAATCCGTCATTGCCGAAACTGTCAATATTCTGGGCGGCTCGTATTTAACGGCCATATCGGAAATGACAAGCCTCAATGCGTCTCCGTCGACACCATATCTCAGTATCGACATGGTTGGAGCGGTGCTCAGCATCGCCATTGCGGAGGCCGGCAAAACGGGCGATTTCGCGGTTTTATTTCAATCGGAGCTGTGCAATGAAAAGGACCGCATCATCGGCGATGTCTTCCTTATCCCTGACAAATCTTCTTGCGATAAAATTCTGGAGTCGTTAGGATATATGTAAATGAATGGTAGTAACGCTGTTGATATAGCAATGATGCGGGTGGCCCGCGCACCTGAACAGCTCTATTCGCTGGGCCTTGGCTCCTGTATCGGCGTGGCGATATATGATCCCGCGGTAAAGGTCGGCGGTCTGATACATATTCTGCTGCCAACGATTCAAGGCTTCGAAAACGGAAATCATGTGAAGACAAAATTTGCCGATTCCGGCATAACCGAGCTGGTGGAAACCCTTGTCAGGGCGGGAGCGTCGAAAGCGCGAATGAGGGCAAAGATGGCCGGCGGCGCCTCGATGTTTATGACACACGGCACCTCAAGTGTTCATGAGGTGGGGAAAAGAAACATTCAAAGCAGCAGGGATACACTCAAAAGACTGGGAATCGAGCTGATCGCGCATGATACGGGCGGTAATAAAGGACGAACAATTTACTTTGATATCGAAACCGGACAGCTGACAATTAAGACCGTCGATAAAACGGTCAAAATCATATAACTGATAATTCACCATACGAAGTCGGAGGTTAAATGGAAATGGCAAAAATAATGATCGTTGATGATGCGGCATTTATGAGGATTACAATAAAAAACATGCTGAAAAAAAGCGTCCATGAGGTTGTCGGAGAAGCCGAAAACGGTAAGATAGCGATTGAACGCTATAAGCAGCTTTTGCCGGATATCGTCACAATGGATATCACAATGCCGGAATTGGACGGGCTTCACGCGCTCAGGGAAATTTTGGCGGTCAATCCTTCTGCCAACGTGATCATGGTTTCCGCCATGGGCCAGGAAGCCATGGTCCGCGAAGCGATCATGAGCGGCGCAAAGGGCTTTATTGTGAAGCCATTCAAGGAGGAAGGCATTCTTTCCGCCATTGACAAGCTTGCGTAAAACCTTACGCAGGCTTTTGCGGAATTCATAGAACGGGGGAAAAGATATGAACGTTGACGAATCCATGCTCGATGTCTATATATACGAGACACAGCAGTTATTAGTATCTCTGGAGGATACTCTTTTTGCCGGCGAGAACGGCAAAAAACTCAATGCAGATCAAATCAATGAAGTTTTTCGTATCATGCATACGATCAAAGCGCCTCAGCCATGATGGAATTTGAAAACATGGCCAAGCTGTCACATTCACTTGAGGACATGTTTGCGCTAATACGGGAGAACGTTGATGCTTCTTACGATTGGCAGGCAATATTTGATCTCGTTTTCAGCGCGATACCGTTTTTTAACGGAGAGCTCGCCAAGCTTCTTGAAAAAGCGCCGATGGACGGTGATGCCGGCGATATTATCGCCAAGCTCAAAATACTCATCGGTCACCTTAAGGGAGAGACAGCCGAACAGGCAGCATCAACGACTGCTGCGGGAGGTTCTGCTGCTGATACCAAATCTGCACCGGCGGAACAGGAATCCGGGGGAGACGCCGCAGCGCCCAAGAGCGAGGACGCTTTTTATAAGATCAAGCTCTATTTTGAGGACAACTGCCAGATGGAGAACATCAGGGCCTTTGGTGTTATCCAGAGTGTCAAGAAAATAAGCGCTACATACGCGCATATACCGGAGGACCTCAACAGCGACGCAGCTTCGGCAGAGATCATCGGCAACGGGTTCTGCGTATTCCTCCAATCCAGCGAAAACCCGGATAAAATCAAGGCACTCCTAAATGAAACGCTTTTTTTGAAGTCCTGCAGTATCCTGCCCATCGAGGGCGACGACGAAGAGGTGCCCGTTTCCATCCGGCAGGTCAAGGCGCAGCGCGTCCAGGATGTACCCGGTGTTCAACAGGCGGCGCAGACCGAGCAGCCGTCATCGGAAAGCGTTTCGCTGGAAGCGGTGGCCAAGCAGAATTTCATAAGTGTCAACGTCAACAAACTGGATAATCTCCTGAATATCGTCGGAGAAATCGTGACAGCGCAGTCCATGGTGATGAGCAATGCCGATTTCGGTGACAAGCAGCGCGACAGCTTCGATTCCGCGGCACAGCAGCTGCATTCCCTGATTAACGAGCTGCAGGACGTCGTCATGTCCATCCGGATGCTCCCCGTGTCGACGTTGTTTCAAAAGATGCGCCGGCTCGTCCGCGACATGAGCCGGAAAGTCGGGAAATCGATCGAGCTCGAGATCTTCGGAGAGGAGACAGAGGTTGATAAAAATGTCATTGATTATCTCTCCGATCCGCTCCTGCATATCATCAGGAACTCCGTCGATCACGGCATCGAGGACGTTGAGACGCGCGCAGCCCGCGGCAAACCGGCGGTGGGCAAAATCACGCTGGAGGCCAGAATGACAGGCAGCGACGTCATCGTCACCATAACGGACGACGGCGGCGGGCTTTCAAGGGATAAAATACTGCAGAAGGCATATGACAAGGGCCTCATAACGAGAACCGATACGGAAATGACGGACAGGGAGGTATTTGGGCTTATTTTCCTCCCCGGTTTCTCGACGAAGGAGGAAGTCACGGAATTCTCGGGGCGCGGCGTGGGGATGGATGTCGTGAAGAAAAATATCGGCGTC
>CAZJCH010000105.1:985-7465 GCA_964544005.1 uncultured Papillibacter sp. | reverse complement strand
CAGGGTGCGGGGCGGATTGCGGAATGCTGATATCGAGGGTATGAATAATTGCGCGGAACGATCCGCGGCGGTTTTTGTTGCGCGCTTTTGGCATATCAGGCCGTCATGTTTCATATGATAAGAAGATTCATTTTGAATACGCGTTTCTTGACCTGAAGATACGTACTTGGACATAAAAAGACACGATCTGCGCTGTTGCCTTTAAAGCAGGCGCTGTGACATAGTCTCGTAAACAGAAGACCCGGACGCTTAAACAGGCGTCTGGGATTTCTTTTCGTATGATCTTTCGCCGATTTCTATTGCTCAAGGCGTCAACGGCGGTTTATAATAATAAACAATAAAAATTAAAATGGAGATATCTTATGAATCAAGCCGCCGAGCATAAAGAAGGCGGGCAGAAGGTGCTTGGCAGCAAGGGACTTGTTTTGTTCCTGGTGCTGCTCAGTGCTTTTGTGCCGCTGTCCACCGACCTCTATCTGCCTGCGCTGCCGGCCATGACAAGTGAATTCAACGTTCCTGAGGTGCTGATCACCCTTACCCTCATCCTGTTTTTTATCTTTTACAGCATCGCGTCGCTTGTCTGGGGGCCGCTGTCCGACAAATACGGGCGCAGGCCGATCCTCCTCATCGGGCTCATCGGGTATACCGCCGCCAGCCTCCTGTGCGCCGTATCGCCGTCGGTCTATATGCTGATCGTCTGCCGCGTCCTGCAGGCCATCGGCGCGGGCGCGGCGGCGGCGACCTCGACGGCCATTGTCAAGGACGTCTATTCGGGCAGAAGCCTGGAGAAGAAAATCGCCGCCATCCAGACGATTTCGGTCATCACACCCGTTGCCGCGCCGGTGCTCGGCGCACTGCTGTTACAGCTAACGGACTGGCGCGGCGCTTTTTATGCTCAGGCGATTATCGGAATCGTCGTTGTCGCTTTGGCGTTCATATTTACCGAGACGATCCATCAGAAGGGCCGCGGCAACCTCCTCTTAACGATGAGCAGGCTCCTGGTCGTCCTGCGGAACAAGAGGTTTACGGCGCTTCTCCTGATCTTTTCCGCGTCGAGCGTTACCTTTATGGCTTATATATCGGTTTCCTCGTACATTTATCAGAGTATTTTCGGGCTTTCCGAGCAGATGTACAGCTATTTGTTTTCGTTCAATGCCGCGATGATGTTTGTCGGGCCGATCCTATATATCAGATTGTCGGCGAGGTTTTCGCGCTTTACGCTTGTAAACGGTGCTTTTATAATCACCATCACTGCCGGTGTCCTTATCTGCACGATAGGGCATCTCGGGCCCTTTGCCTTTTTGCTGTCGCTCCTGCCGGCGACCATCATGGGCAGCTTTGTCGCGCCGCCCAGCAGGTATCTTATGCTGACACAGGTACAGGAAGGGGATTCCGGTTCGGCCTCTGCCCTCATGATGGCCTTCAGCTCCATCGCCGGCAGCGCCGGCATGACGGTGGCTTCCTTGAACCTCGGCGACCTCGTCTTCGTGGTCGGTGCGCTCAACATCATTATCAGCCTCATCTGCGGCGGCGCCTGGCTCTTTTTCACAAGCCGGCCGTTTTTGAGGGATGTCCGGGAATAAGGAGCGAATTCCCGCCAATACTACCCCCGAGGTGATCGACATGCCGAAGGACAGCCAGCTTGACCCGAAGAATGTGCGCAAAAAAAAGGCCCGGGGCGGGCCCACGCTGGCGCAGAGCAATCTGGACGGGGAGAGCAGCAGCAATAAGAAGCAGAGCGGCAGCCGGGACAAATCCGGCGACGACAAAGCGCAGTCGTGACATACAAGCAGGGGCGGATTTACTATCCGCCCCGTGCTATCGAAAAATATGGTTATTATTCGTCGTCCGGGCCGTCCGTGGTGCCGCCGGCGAAATCGGCGTCGTCGGCGACATCGCTGTCGATGCCTGCCGCGCCGACCATGTCTCGGCCGCTGACCCTGTATTTCAGCTTGGCGTCCTCCACGATCTTATCCAGTACCTCCAGCACTTCCCTGGGGCGCTTGATCTGCTTGAGCTCCTTCTCCGGCGTGTCGGCATCCTTGGCTCTGATAAAGATCGTGCCACAGCCGAAAATGCGCTGTGAAACCGGCAGCTCCATCCGCTTGTCGATGATCCTGTACGCCAGGATCTCGTCCTCCTTGATATTCAAAAAGCCTTTTCTGGTAATCAGCTTTTCCGCGGTGATTATGTAGCGGGTAAAATTCAGCGCCAGTCCGATAAAGTTATGCGGCTTGCCCGTCCACAACCACTTGCTTTTATCCTCTTTCATGCGACGCACCACTTTCTTTTATTTTATGTGTTGAAATATTGCTCGTTTTTGATATTCTATCATTTTTTTGGAATATGACAAGATAATAGTATATGGAACATTTCAAAACTCCGTCGTCATATCATCGACACACACACTTGATATTTCTGCCACGCAATGATAACAGGCAGGGCATGCGCCCTGCCTGTTATCATTTTTACTACGTTTTTCAGTTGTTTTTGACGCAGCGGTAGAATATAGTGAAGATCAGAATAAAACAGACGACCGGCCAAGCCGGTATAAAGGAGACCGATATGAGCAGAACCGGCGGAAACACCTTAAAAAAAGACCCGTTTGTTTTATGGATGCTTTTCGGGATACCGATCCTGTTTATCTCCGCCACTCCGCTCCATTTTCTTTACGAATGGACCGGGAAAAGCGTCGCCGCGGGGATTTTTGCGCCTGTCAGCGAGAGTCCGTGGGAGCATTTGAAGCTGGCGTTTTGGCCGGTGTTCTTCTGGTTCCTCGTCGGGTATCTGCTCTTCCTCAGGAGAAAAGGCGGCGGCTTTGCCCGCGCCGCCGTGACATGTGCCGTGACGGAGCTCTTTTGTATTATCTTTATCATTGCATTTCACTACATCCAAACGGGCGCTTTTGGCACCGAATCCCTGGCCGCCGATATTGCCTCCCTATTCGTGGCACTCTTATTTGGCATCCTGCTGGCGCGCCATATAGACCGGCACACAAAGCCGGGGAGATTCGCGGCTTTCATAGCCGTCCTGCTTATCCTGCTCCTGGCGGCGGCGTTTATATACTTCACCTTCACCCCGCCGCATCTGCCGATCTTCAAAGACCCGAATACGGGGACGTACGGCATATAAAAAGCACAAAAGCAACGGCGGACGGTGTTAACCGTCCGCCGCGTGATGTCACTCCGTCAGGCTCAAAAAGTCGCTGTCGGAGGATATCTGTGCCGTTTTGAATTTGCTGGCCGTATCGAACAGGGCCTGCGCCTGGGAGGACAGCTCCTCGCTGGCGGCGGCGTTTTCCTGCGCGGCCGCCGATATGGTCTGGACGACGGCGGAGAACTGCTCGAGCCCCTGCTCGATTTCCGATATGGAGTGCGCTTGGGAATTGGAAGCTTCGCGAATCTGACCGTTCGTTACCTCGACGAGATGTGTCTTTTCTGATACATCGCCAAGAGCCGACGCCGTCATCTCGGCAAGGCGCATCCCCTCTTTAATGGAAGCGATGGAATGCGTAATGAGATCCGCGGTCTGCTTGGCGGCGTCGGCGCTCTTTGACGCCAGACGCCGGACCTCCTCAGCGACGACGGAGAAGCCTTTACCCGCCTGCCCGGCGCGCGCCGCCTCGACAGCGGCGTTCAAAGCGAGGATATTTGTCTGGAACGAAATATCGTCGATGATTTTAATGATGGCCGAGATCCTGGATGAGGATGCGTTGATATCGTTCATGGAGTCCAGGAGGGAGCCCATGAACTCGTTGCTCCTTCTGACGCCGTCTCCCGCCTGATTGATGTAATCCGACGCGAGGTTGACATTATCCGCGTTTTGCTTGACATCGGACGAGACACTGGCGACGGTGGCCGTCAGCTGTTCGACAGTGCTGGCCTGCGCCGCCGCGCCGGAGGCCAGTGTCTGTGCGCCGGACGACAGCTGCACTGCCCCGTCGGAGACCTGGCCGGCAACGGCGCCGATCTGCTGAAATGTCTCGTTGAGCGAATCGAGGATTAAAAGGAGCGAATCCTTTATCGGCTTGAAATCGCCCTCGTAGTCGCGGTTGACGGTGCCGGTCAGCCGGCCGTCTGAGATTTCGCCCAGAATTTTCGATATTTCCGTGATATAACCGTCCAGTGTGGTGATCGTATTGCCGAAGCTGACGGACAGGTTGCCGAGCTCGTCTTTTGCCGCGATGCGTTTGCGGGCGCTGCCGCTGTCGGCGGCCAGCCTGCCGTGCTCAATGTCCGAAGCCATCGCCACAAGACCCTTGACGGGCCTAATTGAGAGCCTGACAAAAAATGATGTCAGAAGGACCAGGACGACCAAACCGGCCGCTGCCGCCGCTGTTATGACGATGACGGTTTGCGTCACGGCACTGAGAGCTTCGGCCTTATCCACGACGAAGGCGCTTGACCAGACCTCCGCTGTGCCACCGATTTGCACCGGCACATGAACCTTGAAAGCCATTCCGCCGTGAACCTGATTTGTATCCTCAAAGATCATTTGCTTGCCGTTTGCAGCGGCATCCAGCACCACATCGGTTTTGCCGGCTTCTGAGTAGAGTGTGCCGAATTTCGTTGTGTCCGACGTGTGGACGACATAGTTCCCCTTTTCTGTAAGGACATAACCGTACGATTTCTGATAACCTCCCGTGCCGTATTCAAGGCCCGCAATTATATCGGTGGAGATGTCACAGTTGACGACACCCAGGAATTCGCCCTCGTCGTTCAGAAGCGGTGTGCTTATAGAAATGACCCACACAATCTGGCCGTTCTTCAATGTCTGTGGGTACGGATCCGTTATTTCTGCCTTAAGGGATTCCTTTGCCTCCAGGTAAAATGCGCTGTCCTTGTAATCGCCGTAGTTGTAATGCTCGTAAACGATATCTCCCGTCTCGGAGCGGTACGCGTAATATGAGAACCCGTTCGGTGTGCCAGGGAAATATTTGTCGGGCTCCAGAGCGACATTGACGCCGAATATCCCGGCGTCCTTCAGTGCGGCCGTGAAAACATCCCTTATCAGGTTTTCGGCTTTGAATTGGGCAAGAGTTGAAAAAGATCTGATTGTGCTTGTTAGCGTCGAAGCCTTCTGCTCCATCGCATTCAGATAATTCGTGATGACCTTCGCGTTGTCGGCCGCTAAAAGCGTAATTTTTTCCTCCGTCATCTTCGTGATCGTATTTGTCATCGTCACGCTCACAAGAATACCGATGGCCGCCATGATGACCGTTATGATGACGGCCAGCCTGGCGGAAATTTTAAATGAAATGCTGTGTATCAGTTTTATTTTTTTCATAAGGTACCTCAATATTAATACTTCGTTGATGCTTCATTATTTATCGATAGAGTTGCGGCTGACTTTAGTCAAAATGTAAGAAAATATTCATTGAAATATGTTACTATTATACATAAGATGGATGAATTGTTTTATTTTATCAGAAGGCGTCACACGCTTTCCTGTTGTAATAAATGAAGTTTACATATAGAATAAAAAAGTAATAATCAGGAAAGGGAGCGAAAAATGCTGAGACGCGAATATGGACAAATAATGAGGTGCTGTTTTTGAAGGCTTTCATCCGGATCATCTTCGCCGTCCTGGTACTTGCTGTGTTTGCTTCGCCGCCCGCTCTCGCGCTCGGCGAGACGACATATCGGATCGACGCGCCTGGCATGGCGGTCAGTATTCCCGATACCATGGTTGTCTTAACGAGGAACGTGGCGCCTGACGATCCGATTTTGGCTCTGCTCGGCCTCGACATGGAGACGCTGGAGAGCTATTTTGAAGAGGATGGCGGCGTTTTGCTGGCCATCTCGATGAATTCTGCTTTTATGCTGCAAATCTATACGGATTTCAATTCACTATCAATGACGAGAAGAGATTTATGCAGATATACGGATGCGGAGCTGGCGGAAGATTTAAACAGTATTAATACGGCGTTCAGGGAGCAGGGGATTATGGGCATGTCCGTTGACCTGTATGACCAGAAGCAAACAAAATTCGAGCTCATCGACTATACCGATCCGGAGACCGAAAGCGGCCACCTGCAGGCGTACACCATCGCCGACCTCCGGGAAATCCATTTGGTTTTCAGCGATTTTGGCAATCAGACGATTGAAGGCGAGCGGGACACATGCATGCAGATCATCGACAGCATCTCCTTTGACGCTTACGATAACGAAAGCCACGCGCGATTTTACGCCGAAATACAAAAAAAGGACAGCGACGCGGCGCTCACTCCCGGAAACCAATCGGAGGAATCACTTTTCTCAAGCAAAACCCTGACGCTGATCGCCCTCGGGTTCTTCATGCTCATCCTCGTCATAAAGGCGAGAAAGCGCCGGGAGGCCGCCAAGGAAGCGGAATTCCGGTTCGGCAGGGCGCCTGATGAAGGGTATGAACGAAAGCCCGAACTGCCGATCAGGCAGTTGCCGCCGGATGCGGTCCGATGCACGGAATGCGGTGCCGTCAACAAGACGGACAAGGATACCT
>CAZJCH010000105.1:0-975 GCA_964544005.1 uncultured Papillibacter sp. | reverse complement strand
AGACTCTGAATGAAGGGCCTGAAGGCGGTAAAAATGATGAGCATGACGGGGAGGACGGCAATCGGCTTTAAATGACCGCTGTGGGGCAAGGTCAA
The DNA here is from genome assembly GCA_964544005.1 of uncultured Papillibacter sp. Lineage (GTDB taxonomy): Bacteria > Bacillota > Clostridia > Oscillospirales > Oscillospiraceae > Sporobacter. Next base: position 880 of record CAZJCH010000105.1, on the reverse strand, counting down.
GGGAATATCTGGCGGAAAGAGACTGAGAAAAACCGTCTGTTCCAACATAAAAAATTGACAAGTCGGCCTTTTGTATGATATGTTTTTTATATTGCCAACGATTGCTGAGGAGTTTGTTATGGAACAGGAAAAAAGGATACCCGACATTGTCATAAAGCGACTGCCGGTTTACTACCGATTCCTCACGAATTTGCATCAGATGGGCATCAGCAGAGTCTCGTCCACGGACCTGGGCAAGAAAATGGGGATCACGTCCAGCCAGGTACGGCAGGATTTCTTCAACTTCGGAAGCTTCGGCCTGCAGGGCTACGGCTATGACGTGGACCAGCTGCGCGCGGAGATCGGCAGCATCCTCGGCCTCGACGCAGTCCGGACGATGATCATCATCGGTGCTGGCCATTTGGGGCAGGCGTTGGCGCGCCATTCCGCCTTTGAAAAGGACGGCTACAGCGTCGTCGGTGTCTTTGACATCAACCCACACCTGATCGGCGAGAAGATCAGGGACGTGGAGATTATGCATGTCAACAAAATTTCCGAATTCGCTGCGACGAACCAGGTGGACATCGCCGTCGTTACCGTCCCCCGAACCTACGCCAAGGAGGTCGCCGACCTCGTCACCGGCCTCGGCATCAAGGGCATCTGGAACTTCACCTCCGTCAAGCTGGCCGTCCCCGAGGACGTCGCCGTCGAGAACATCCATCTCAGTGACAGCCTCATGACACTGGGCTATTACATGAAGGAAATGAAAGAGGGCAAAAAGTAGGGTAGAGCGCTGCACGCTGTAACCGTAATAAAAAGACATGGCGTTTGTGCCATGTCTTTATCTTATAGCTTCAGCGTATTTAACCACCGGCTCTGCCGGTGAGGGTAAAAATCTTTA
>CAZJCH010000104.1:0-7505 GCA_964544005.1 uncultured Papillibacter sp. | reverse complement strand
GTAATGCAAATGCTGCGAGGCTTGCGGGAATCAAGCCAAAGAAAATTACAATGATCCTTTTTGTTAACAACGGTGTTATCGCGTGTTTGGCGGGTTCAGTTCTAGCCTCGCGGATGGCTATGGGTTCGCCGTCGGGTGTTACGGGATCGGATTTGGATGGTATAACGGCCGCTATTCTCGGAGGTGTCGCTTTCACAGGCGGCGCGGGTAACATGGTCGGCGTTTTCTTCGGCATTCTGCTGATCACAAGCTTTCAGAACGGCCTTGTTGTCTCCAGTCTCAATTCGTATTATCAAGTCATCGCAAAAGGTGTTTTGCTGATCGCAGCGTTGATCCTGGACTATTACCGCGAAAAATCGAGGCTGAAGACCAAGAGCACCAACCGGCCAAACGAGCTGACCGCTGAGTAAAAACAGCGTCTGGCACATTTCTTTACGGGCGTGTCGCAAAACGTTTATCGAAAACGTGGCGCGACACGCCCTTTTTATGCATATTAGTTTGTAACTCTGGTAGACGCGTTTATCCGATCTGTATTTTTAACATAATTACGTAAATATTTCTTGATTCCCGGTCACTTTGAATGTACACTATAAGTATGATTTATGTTAATTATGTAACCAAGTATTTCCAATCTTCCATGCCGGTTCTGCAGCGCGGTACGGCAACAATTGCGCGGTTATATACTGAAGGAGTGGAATGCATATGAGAAAAAGAATAACAAGCCTTGCTTTGGTTCTGGTCATGCTGCTTGGCCTTATGTCCACCGGAGCTCTCACTGCGGCTGCCGCAGCGTCCGACACGGATATGGATGCGCTGACGGCGCTTGGCATTGACAGCGGCGCGGCGCCGGACGGATATGATGCTTTAAGTACCGACAATCCCTTCGGCAGGGATACCATAGCGCTGTCTCCGGTATGCGAACTGTATAAAATTGGATTAGCCACCGGAGTCGGCAGTGGCGCTTCCTACAGCACGACCAGCACTATACAGAACGGTGGAAACACCGAGGTGCATGACACCACCTACAATAATATCCTGAATGCGTCTCTGTACGGAAATGAGAAATGGGACGAGACCACAGTCAGTTCCATCCTCAACTTGGGAGCAACAGCGACGGTGGCCAGTGGCACAACCACGGCTGAAGGCAAATATACACTTGTCAGCTCGGGCACTGTAAACGACACCGGCGCTGCCAATATTCCTGCCAACGGCTACCTGAAAGATGCGGTCAACGCCTCCACTGATCTGGGGGATGGATTTAAATACGCGCTGTCCTCTGTGGCAGCGGGCAATTTTGACTGCAACACCAGTGGACTAGCTGCTCAAACCGCCATGGTATATACCTCCGACTACAGCAAAAACGGCGGGCTGTACCTGCGCTTCGGCGACGCGAAAACCGGTACATACGGCACCGGTGCCAAAGAGCTTTTATCAACAGCAAAAGTAATCGGCAACCCGGACCTGGAATACGATTCAAAGCCGGTTGAGAATTTTGCTGAGGCCCCATATCAGCTTCAAAACTACCTGCAGGTGACGACCGGCGACTGGAATGGCGACGGCATTGACGAGGTGGCCGTTTATATCCCCGAAGCGGGCAACTCCCGCATCGTCATCTTTGCCCTGCAGCTGACAAACGATGACGACAGAGACACGGCATACCTGAATCCCGCCAAATGGTCGGTGGTTTGGACCTACTATCTGCGGGAAGGGGACGTTGTCTCCAACATGGTCTCTTTGGTCAGCGGCGATGTCAACGAGGACGGAATCGACGATCTGGCCGGTACCTGGGGATACTACTACGGACCCACGCAGAATCTCGGCTCCACGGCTGTTGTGATGTTCGGCGCCAAGGGCACTGCCATGCTCAACCAATCACAGCAGTTCGATCTGACCTACGGCAGCTCCAATATCGTACGTGCCTCCTTTGACTTCGGTGATATGGCCGGCAGCAATCAGGATGTACTGATCCTGTGCGGGCAGTCGGACGCCGACCTGAAGGCCGGCAAGACCCAGACCCGGTATGTGGGTCTTTACAGCTGGAACGGCACAGCCTTTACATCCAACGTCTACCAGAACTTTGACCTGTTTGAAAACGAAGACGGAACTTATACCTGGTCGGTAATGTCCGCACACAACGATCGATTCTACTCGCTGCCCCTTTGCGCTGCCAATACCGGCGTGATTTCCCAGGGCGTCACAGGCGGCGGAGACCTGCTATATTTTGACAGCCTGATCATCGAATACACCGACAAGGGGCTCAGTATCAAGGAGGCATGGGACAACACCGCTGCCATGCAGGACACGGGCACTCCGGTTGAGTATGTGGAATACGGCGCTGTCGCCGGTGACCTGACCGGTCAAACCGGAGCCGGCGCGCTTGTTACCATGACGCAAACGCTCAGCTCCAAGACACAAAATTCCACATCCTATACCGTTACGGGCACCCATGAAGTGCCCAATTACGCGCCGTATTATTATTTCCACAACTGGTTTTTCAAGCTCCTTGGGATACAGTCATGGTATTGGAAATACATTGGCAATATAACCGTTACCGACACCTCAAACGTCCCTGTTCAGTATGAGCAGCTGACAATGGGCAAGGTCAATATGGTGGCAGCGGACCCGGTCGCCAATCCCACTTTTCTCAGCCGCACCCCGGCCGATTTCTCAACAGCCGTTTGCCTTGCCAACACCGATAACGATTCAAGCTATATGAATTATTCCGGCAAGCACTACTTTACATACACCGATCCCGAAGTGCTGGCTGTTCTCGCGTCGCCGCCGTACTTTAACGACCTGATCGGCCGCGACGATTTGTCCGGCGGTTATGCCGAATCCACAACGAGCTATTCCAGTACCAGCGGCACTGGCTCGGGTTATGGCGTAGCGGCCACCATATCGCTGGGCGCATATGTGTCCTATGAGCAGGATTTCAAGGTGTTCGGGGTCACGGTGGCCTCGGTGGAGGCCGAAGCCTCCATCACAGCCAATTTTACCTATGAAACCGAAAAAACCTCCACACTGGAGCAGACCGTGACCTACTCCGCTACCAGCGGGGAGGACATGGTGGCCTTCTACTCCATCCCAATGGAGATCTACGAATACGAGTCCTATGTGGCCGATGGCAGCGGCGGCTATAAAAAGGTGTTGTCTACCGTCAACATCCCCCATGAAGCGGCCATACGGCTCTTGTCTCTTGCTGAATACGAGTCAATTGCCCGGGATTACAGCGTGCTGCCCGCTATTGCCGACAATGTGCTGACCCATACCCTGGGCGACCCATCCACCTACCCTGTTGGAACAGATGGGTACAACGTCATAGCCGAGTATGACGGCACAGCCACCGCCGTAGGGTTCAGCAGTACCGCGGGCGGCTCGGGGATCAGTCAGGAAATCAGCATGTCAACCGATTCCACCACGTCGTTCTCGGCATCCGTTGCGGTTGAGGCAAAGGCGGGTGCAGGTGCCGGGGGTGTCAAGGTGGGTGTCATCGCAGGCGCCGAGGCAGGCGCCGGCGCGATTTCTATCTCCACAAACGGAAATTCCTTTGCCGGGGAGCTTCAAAACATGCCAATTGAAGCCGAGCCCTTCGGTTATGGTATGAACTGGAAAATTTTCTGTTATAAATACAGCGACGGACGGACCTCCTTCCCCGTGGTCAGCTATATTGTCAGCGACGTCCACGCCCCCGCCGCGCTGCCTGATAATTTTGAGCAGGATATCGCCGCAACCACAGAGGACGCTGTTGCCCTCCGGTGGAGCTACGATAAAACAGTGGCCGGTTTCCGTATATACCGTTATTTTGAGTTCCCGGACGGTTCGGGCAGCTATGAGATTGACTTTGTGCCCTTTACCGCCGCGACCGGATTTGACAGCGCCACCGGGATTTATAGCTTCAGCTATACTGATGACGACCTGAGCCCCTATACCGAATATAAGTACCAAATCCAGACGGTGTCCTCCAGTGACCCGAAGAACAGCATTTATAGTGAGCCCCTGGTCTGCCGGACGAAAACGGAGGTTGGGTATCCCGTCATCAACATCCACGGCCTCAATGACAACGGGCTGCTTCCCATCTATCCGGACGCAAACAGCGAAGCGTGGATCACTGTGGTCGGAGACTACAGCGGACTGAGCTATCAGTGGCAGAAGCTGATTGACGGTACATGGACGGAGCTGTCGGGAAAAACCACGGAGGAGCTGACCATCTCCAATGCCGGCGCAGCCGATAACGCGTCTTACCGCTGCCGCGTCAATTGTATTTATTACGACAGCAGCACGGCTTCAAACTACTACATTTCCGCGTACTCGGATCCGGTTACCACCGTCTACGCCAAGCGTATCCCCACCGCCAGTATCTTCACAGCCGCTGAGAACATTACCACCGATACCGGAGGTGCCACCCTCAAGGGCTTAGCAACTTCCATTGAGCTGCATTCAGACACCAGCGGGCATCCCACGGCACCCGTCGGTAATGTGACATTCACCATCAAGGGCACCGATTATTTATACAGTGAAACCCTTGGTCTTGACGATTCTGAAGACACAAAACCGCTGGGCGACTCTCCGAAGTATTATTCCACCGCGTCCCTTTCAGTTGCCAGCCTGCCCGACGGCGTGTACACCGTGACCGCGTACTACAGCGGCAACCGGATATTCAGGGATATGGAAACGGCCGCCGGCGTGCTGGTGGTGGTTGGGAACGGGTCGGCAAACAGGATGGCCCTCGCCGCTTCCGACGGCGGCAGCGCGGTGACCAAGTTCGACTACAGCACCAACATCTGGCCGTCCCTTCAGACCATCAGCAAGGATGTGAACGATGCGATCATTTCTTCACCGGTCGGCAATGCCAAATTTAAACTTTTCCGCTCCGGCACAGAGGTAACCGCTGCACTCCTCGCAGTAACCCCCGATTTCGTCCCCGGAACCGGCACGCCCGATATCGGCAGTTACACCATGCAGGCTTATGTGGACGGGGTACTCAAGGCAGAGCAGGACTTTACGGTGGGCAAAAAGAACATAACCGTCACGGTGGAAAACAGAACCAACATTAGCACCGCCGCCGTAGAGGCCAACCCCCCCGTAATTACCTGCGCCGAGCTCACCGCCGATGCGCTGGCAGCGCTTCAGTTGACTTACTCGGCCACCAACTCGGCAGGCAACCCGGCCTTGCTCAACAACAGCACCGATCCCGGAAAATATACCGTCACGGCCTGTCCGGGCGCTGCAACGCCGGAGCTTCTTTACAACAACTACAATATGAGCTATGTGTCCGGCAGCTATATCATCATCGGCGCAACCTATAGGCTGACGGCGGTGGCGGCACCCTTTACCGATTCTGCCGGGACAAGGCCGGTGGGTACGGTTGGCATCAGCAACGCGACCCAGACCTTTGCTGATTACTCCTCTGGTACCACCGTACTGCTGTATGCGGTCCCGATGGCGGGCTATGAGGTGGATACCTGGACGGCGCTGTATGCCAACAGCGACACCAGCACCCAGTCAGGCGGCACCACTTTTACCCTCGCTACCGAAGCGCAGGCTGTGACCGTTACGGCAACGTTTAGACCTGCCACGATCCGGCTGTCCACTGTGGTGCAGCCGACTGCGGGCGGCAGCATTACCTGCGCCGATGAATTCTTTTCCTCAGGCGCGTTCGTCAGCTATGGAGCAGAGTATGCATTCACCGCTATTCCCGAAACCGGGTACCACTTCGACACCTGGCGGACCGTATCGGGCGGCATTTCCTCGGAGCTGCCCGGAACGCCCGGCGCAGACGGGTCCAACAGCCTTACCATCACCGTCGGCTCAGCTTCCACCACCGTGTTTGCGGTTTTTGAGCGAGATACCTATACGTTGACGCTAAGTGGTGATATCAAGGCCTATTATCTGTTCGATGATGATGGCGATTCCAGCACCGACCCAATTCAAAAGCCTATCGTAAGCGGCGGCTCCCTGACCGGCGATACGCTGGTCACCGTGCTGCCCAAGACAGGTTACCAGGCCGATCAGGATGCGTATTTTGTGGTCAACGGTACACCCACAGCCGATTCGGCCAGTCATGCCTTCAACATCACCGGCAACACCACGGTTTCCCTTGCGACGGTCCGAAACAGCTATTGTGTTGAAGTGAGTGCCTCAAACGGCTCGGTGACAGCCACAGTGGGCGGAGTGGCCACGCCCCTTGACGCGCTTTCCGCGGTGCCTGGCGGCTCTTCACTGTCCTTTACCGCCCATGCCGACCGCGGTTATAAATTTGACCACTGGACACTAAACGGCGCGGCTCAGCCGGGCAGTAATAGCATCCTGAACATTGCAACACTTGGGAGCAACACCCAGATTGAGGCTGTATTCACTGCCAACGATGCGTACACCGCCGCCGCGTCAGTGAGCGCCGTGACCCGCGGAACAATGCACTATACCCTGCGCAATACATACGGCGCGCTGGTCGGACTGGCCAATACCGAAATGCCCGCGGGCGGGCTGACCGTCTACAAGGGTGAGAGCATCGTCCTGTCGGTCAACGTCGTCACCGGCAGCATGATGGAACAGTGGCGGGTCAACGGCGTCAATACCTATACCACCCAGAAAACCTACACTATCAACAATATCAGCGGTAATATTGATGCCGTTGGGTATATCAAGGCGGCAAGCAGCTATGCCGTCAACTTCCTGACAATGGGTACCACCGGCAGCACCCTGACGGCAAGCGTCGACGGCAACCCGTTCACGACGGGGACATTGCAGTTCGGCGGCAGCGCACTTGAATTCCGGTCAGATCCGGCGGACGGCTTTATGCTGGATTACTGGACCATTACAAGCGGCGACCTGACAGCCGTCGAGGCTGCCGCTGCAACGAACACCGACGGGCGTACAGTGCTTGATCCGGTCTATACGATCAATCCCCTACGTCAGAACCTGACGGTCCGGGCGCATTACACCACACGCAGCGTGCACAATGTTGCGCTGCCCGCGGACACCACGATGGGCGTTTGCGCCATTACCTATCTCACACCCCTTCTCCCAACCGACGACGGCACGCGTAACAGTGTGACCGAAAGTGTGCGAGACGGCGGTACAGTCATCATGACCTTCACGCCGGCCGCGGGCTACAGTACCAGCATCGACCACCTGGAATCGGTGCTGGCGTCCGAAGTGAACGCCGACGCGGTAGTATCGGTCGTGAAAGACGGCAATACCTATACGGCAACAGTCTTTAATCTAAAGCAAGACTTCACGCTGGATGCATCCCAGATCTTCGATCAGACTTATGCGATCACCGTTCCGGCCGGTATCAGCGCATCCTCGGATACCGCAATCGCCGGTGAAACGGTGACCCTGACAGTGACGCCGGATAATGGCTACACCCTGTCGGCGCTGACCCTGGACACCGGAACCCTTATCGAAACAGTAGCACCTTCCCTGCTGACCTACAGATTTGTTATGCCGGCTTCCGACGTGATCGTCACAGCGGTGTTTACATTTTCAGGCGGCGGCGGTGGCGG
>CAZJCH010000103.1:2259-7534 GCA_964544005.1 uncultured Papillibacter sp. | reverse complement strand
CGACTACCTTCACGACAAATATAAGAGGATTTTGGTTTTAAGTTTCCAACATTGACTATTGTTTCGAACCATCGATAAATCTGTACAAAAGGTTCGCTTCCTCTTCGACCTAAGGCGGTTAATAGTAAATCCACATTGTTTTTAAGCATGCTGTTGGCAAACTCAATTTCATCCTGTTTGATGTTCAGCATTGCACTTAACTTATTCTTTTTTAAAGTTATTTTCTTTGACGTCTCTTTTGTATAAATTGTTGAGTATACACCTGAAGAATACATCTTTGCTTTTAACGATTCTAAATAAACCTGTTTTTTATCGCAGGTTACTTCATATAAAAACTCCAGTTCGTCAACAACGAGATTTATTTTAAACTCAGAGGGTTGTTTATAACTGTCAAAACTAAAAAGAAAAGAATCTATTGGTAAGTGATAGCTAGCTTCAACATCAGATGTATCAAAATCTACAGAATTCTTTACAAAATGTGCGAATACTTGAATTGCTCTTATTAAATTCGTTTTCCCTGCGGCATTTGCGCCGTAAATCGCTGCAACAGGCAACACTTTCTCCTTAAATTTTTCCGAAACGGAAAGCAGGGCATATTCGTGCTCTTTGATATTTGTTGCTCTCATGTCTAAGCTCGCTTCATCTAGAAATGAAGCAAAATTCTTAACCTTAAATTGTAGTAACATAATGTCACCCCTCGAGGTCAACATATCATACCCCCTTCTCGATGTCAATCAAAACCGCGTTTTTATGAGAAAATTTCTCACATATAAGCATTATAGTCTTAACAATAAGCAATTATTCATGATTTAAGTCTTTTTAATACGGGTGCCTCCTCTCTAATACTCCAAATACCCTCTTGTCACCGCGCTGCCGGTCATATACCCCTCGTAGTCCTCACCGTCCTCGTCGTCACGGTAAACCGGGGCGGCGGGGCGGTCGGTTTTGAGGGTTCTTGCGGCGCAGTAGTAGCGGAGGGCGTCGCAGGTGTGGGTGAGCTCGTGGGGCTCCGTGGCGCAGTCGTTGGGGTTTTTGTCGTCGGCCTGGATGGCCTCCAGGTCTTTGACGGTTTCGGTGCAGCTCGAGAAAAACAGCAGTGACGGGCGCCCATCGGCACGCATAGCCAGCGCTTCTTTCACCTGCAGCCAGCCCTGGACGCGGCTGCTGTCGGCCCGGGCGATGGGCACGCCGCTCGTCATGAAGAGCTCAGCCATCGTCCGGCCCGTGTCCTTCTGGCGGCTCCACATGTCGGAGGGCGCAAAGGTGATGCCGATACGCTCCGACGGCAGCGTGCAGGACAAAATCATCCGCGCCGCGTCCGAGACGATGAGATTTGGGAGCTTCAGCTCGCGGTATAAAAAGCTCCGCCCGCTCTCGTCCTGGGCAAACCACAGACAGGCCAGCATGTCCAGCCCGTAGTCGAAGGCGCGGTAACGCAGCCAGTGCTCCGGGATTTTAAAGGGCCGCACCACATGACGCTTCGCGTCAAACTCCGGGAAATACGTCCCTGACAGGGCGTCCCAGTCGCCGTAGCGATGCGCCCTTCTGATATTCTCCGGCAGGCACGACAGCAGGCGCACATACTCGGGCGACGATTCCAGCAGGAACACGTTGTCCTCGACTGTGGCAGGGATAAAGCTGTAGTCCGAAGGGTTTTCGTTCTCCTCCGTGCTTGCGCGTCCGGTGATGAAATGCCTGTCGATAAAGAGCCGCTTCACCCACCGGTGGCCGATGCCGCCGGGGTTGCACGTTAAGTAAAAGCGCTTCGGGAAGTCGTTCACGCCGCGCAGGAGGCTGCCCAAAAACCGGAACTCCCGCTCTGTGAACTGCGTGGCCTCGTCGAGAAAAATCCAGTCGTACTCCTGCCCCTGGTATTCCGTCTCCGACGTGTTGCCCGAATAGTGCCCGAATTTGATGACCGACCCGCCCAAGAAATACATGGCGTGCAGCGTCCCGTTGTACGACGCCAGCTCCGGCGGCACCAGCTTCACGATGGGCTCGATGTGATTGGCCTGCAGCTCCGGGTACGTCCGCCGGATGATAAGTATCCTTATGCCCGCATACCGCAGCGCTCCCGACACCGCCTTCCACCGCACCGCGTGGGTCTTCCCCCCGCCCCGCGCCCCGCCGTACGCCGTATACAGCGTCCGGCTTTTGCAAAAAAACTTCTGCTTTTCTGTCAGCTGCCCCAGGTTCACATCGATATCGCCGGTCCCCGGTTTGAGTGTTTTCCGTTTCATAAAGCCTCCTAAAAAGTGGGGGGACGGTCCCCGCGCTTTTCCCAATCGTACCAAAGGCTCCCTCATGAGGGAGCTGGCATTTGCGAAGCAAATGACTGAAGGAGTACCCCTGTCCCGAGCCGCAGCGCAAAAGCAGAAGAAACGCCCCCCTGCTTTTTCACTCCGTCAGCTCCCTGTCGCCGTCGCCCATTTTGAGGCGGACCCTGACGTCCTGGGCGCTGTCACCCTTGTCGCTCCAGTTGCCCCAGCGGGGCTGGCGGAGCCTTAAGGCGCAATGGCTCGAAAGCTTCGGGTCGCTGACGAGCCGGCGGATCGCCGCGTCCTCCCGGTAGAGCTCGAGCTTCTTCAACGCAGAAGAGTCTGCCTGGTTTTGTCTGTGGGTCTCCAGCGCCTCGGGCGTGATGCCAAAGAATTTAATGAGCTGGTAGTCGGTGGCGTCGATGCCTTCGCTCTCGCAGAAGGCGATATATTTGTCCATTTTCGCCGAAAAGGCCCGCGCCGAATATGTATGTGCTTTTGCCATGCTGACACCTCCGCAGTAAAACAGTAATACTTCGTTTTCCCTTATTATACTACGGAATGCGTTACATTCAAATACTCTGTCCACCCTAACGCGCAATTTTTTTTGCCAGGTCTTATTTGTATACATTGAATATTAATTCAATATAATAATTGTGACACTCCCGGCTCCTTTTGCATACAACATTAATAAAGCTGTCATCGTATAAGCGGCGAAAGGAGTACGCAATGGACAACATACTGCTGCCCTGCCCTTTTTGCGGGGCGGAAGCCAGAATACTTAACTTTTCAGGTGCGTTCCGTGTGATTGACATGAATTATAAATGCAGAGTCCCGCTCGCCGAGCGGTGGTACAAATCCGAGCAGGAGGCCATTGACGCGTGGAACGCCCGGTCGCCCGACATTGTCTACTGCAGGGAATGCAAATACGGCGTCCCAAATGCGTTCCAGTGTGGGCTTGTGCTGTGCCAGAACGAATTCTTCAGGCGCTACCGGCTCTTCGATTTCAACGACTACTGCTCCTTCGGCGAACGCCGGAAGCCCGACCCGGAAGATAACCAAAAGGGACGCTGATGACCGACAAAAAAGCCCGCACCCTTCGGTGCGGACTTTGCTTTGTTATGTCGGATTCCCGCGTATTCGCTCGATGCGGTGGACCCAGTCGCTTGTTTCGTTGGCGTTATATTTATTCTGCTCATTCAGGCTCGGTATCCCGTTGTTGTTGTTCTGGGTGAAGAAGTTGCCCTTCTTCGCCGCCTCCTTGTCTTCCCGCCTCACTCTGCTCGCCTCCCCTCTATATGCATAAGTATTTCTTTTTTTTTCACAAATATGCAAAAGCAAGGGGACGGTTCTTTTTCTGTCCGGCATATTGCCCACTCTCTGCGTATAATAGTGACTATGACCAAAATTGATCATAGCCAGAAAGCAGGAGACACCTATGTCAAGATTCAGACTCGTCAAATACTCCCCCATCGGCCGGCACGCGGAGATCACCGACAGCTTCGAGCCGGAGAGCCTCATTGAGGCCGCCGAGAACCTCACAAGGAAAACCCCCGGCGTCCAATACGCCGTCCTCGATGAAAAGGGCTTCTACCTCTGGCCCGAAAAGCTCAAAAAACGCGCCTGGCGTGAGTAAAGCAGAGGGACGGTTCTCCTGCTTTCTAAAAAGCGCGAGAACCGTCCCTCTGCTTTAGAGCTTATTCGTCGGTATCGGCGGGAGCCGGAACCCTGGTCAGGGGAAAAAGCTTGTAGTCTGCTACCGGGATTTGGACCTTGGCATCATTCGTGTAGTCTGCGTCAGAGAGATCTCCGGTGTAGTAATCGGTAATAAAAACCGAAAAGCAGTCTTGCTCTTTGAGCAATTTGTATGTCCCTTCAAAAGTGAAGCTTTCCCCGGGCGCCAGGGAAACGCGGTGATCGTTGTTGTCCTTCCAGATCAATGTGCCGTAGTGCTTGACCGTCGGCGCCACTGTAGAGCCGACCCAATCAAAACAGATGCCTGTCACAGTCTTGCCCGTGTTGTTGGTGCAGGTGACCTTGAAGGTATGTCCCGGATAGCCCCAGTCGGTCTCCTCGACATAGTAGGTGCCAGAAAGCGTCAGCCCTGTGCCGGAAACGGGTTTCGGCGCGGCGGCGCCCCACAGCTTCAGCTCTCCGTTATTGTTGTTCAGGCGCATGTCGAACAGGCTGTCGGCCGTGCGGCTGGCGATGTCCCATTTCAGGTTTTTATAGTAGGTATAGGTGAAGCTGTCGGTGCCCAGCTTTTTGTCCAACACAGCAAGGTTGGCGTCGTAGACCGTATTTCCCTCGGCCTTCAGGAACGTGTCCATCAGCGCGCTGATGACCTTGAGGTCGGTCTGCCGCTGTATGGCGTCCGTATACCCGGTAACGCAGCCCGCCCCGGCGCCGATGAGAAGGTTTGGCAGCTTGCTCCCCGCGATGCTGCTGTCAAAGCCCAGGTGGATAAAGGAATTGGGGAGGGAGCCGGCCGCGCCGTAATAATAGGTGAAAAATCGCTCCGGGAACAGGACGTACCGGAGCTCATGGTTAAAGGAGGAGGAGTACAGGATATATCCGTCGATCCCGGGGATATACTTGGTGCCGCCCGGCGAGAGCTTGCTGAAAACGCCGATACGGCCGGCCTGCCGGTCCGCGTCATAATCCTTGGCGGCATCGTAGGCCTCCATCAGCTCGATACAGCTCGTCCCGGCGTTGGTCCAGCTGTTGGGATTGGAAATAAACACGGCGCCGTAAGTGTTCAGCGTCTTGTAATCGGCCACCGTCAGGTCCTTGACCGTGACCTCCAGCCCCCTGGTGTTCGACTTGAATTTATCCTTCAGCGCCTCGTAGGCTTCGAATTCATTGCCCCTGACTTCGCCCAGATTAACGGAGAGCAGTACCTTATTGCTGCCGATGACATTCGTGCCCGCCGTGCTTGCCAGCGCCGCCAGTTACGGACCGGCTGCGGCGCCGTCCGCCGTGGTCAGCGTTAGGGCGACAGGTGACTTGCCCGGGGC
>CAZJCH010000103.1:0-2159 GCA_964544005.1 uncultured Papillibacter sp. | reverse complement strand
GGCCATGCCCGCGCCCATATTGACATAGACCGTGCAGCTCTTGTCGCTGTTCAGCGTGACGGCGGGGCGGCAGTCCTGCTCGTAGGTATAGTCGAAGGCGTCCGTTGTGCAGGCATATGTACCCATCGGTATGCCGTTTACCGACGTACCGCCCGTACTCCCGTTTTTGACAAGCGCGGCCGCCGCCTCGTACTGGCTTTTTGTGAACACACCGCCCATGATCAGCAAATCCGCCAGCGCCTTGTTCCCGCCCTTCATCGGCAGCGACAGCGCGTTCCAGGACACCAGCGCGCCCGCTGTTTCGTTTGAACCGAACGTCGTCGGCGACGTGCCCTTGGCGTACCCCATCAGGCTGGCATAGCCGACATAGCGGCTCAGCCACTCGGGCACGTCCTTGAAGGAGTGCGCCCAGCCGCCGGCCATGACCGTGCTCTCATCGCCGATCAGGCGGAGAAACATCACCAGGGTTTCGCCCCGGGTCGGCGCACGGTCCAGAGCGAAATCGCCCGTCCCGTCGCCCTTTAGTATATTCAGCATGTGCAGGGCCTCCGCCTTCACCTGCGGCTCCGAATAATCCCGGGCAGCCAGAGCCGCTGACGGCAGAAGCCCCAAACATAACACAAAAACAAGAACCATCGACAAAAGCTTCTTTGACATCGCTATTACTTCCCTTTTCTCTCTATTTTCCCAGTTGCTGTGTTTACATAAACACCCAACAGCATACCAGCGCACCCACCGCCTGTCAAGAAAAAAAAGAGACTTTATAGCTCCGTATACGTCAGCCTGCCTTGAATCCTTTCGGATTTCATCAGGCTGACTTTTTTCACCTCGGTAACGATGGGTGCAACGTGCTGTGAATAGGTGGACAGGTCGAACTCGGGGTGCAGGCGGGTCTGGCGCGCCAGGGTCAGGTGGGGCGCGAACCTGCGCTTTTCGAGCTCGAACCCAGCGTTTTCGATCTGCCCCGACAGCTTGTTGTAAATCGAAATGAGGCTCTTGTTCTCAGCGATGCCCAGCCACAGGATATCGCCGCCGTCGCGCCTGAAACGGCCGAGGCCTTCTAACCGCAGCTCGAAGGGCGTCACACAAAACGCCTCTGCGATTTGGCGCAGCAGGCCGCTGCGATCCTCCGGGACCTCGCCGATAAACGCCAGCGTCAGGTGCAGGTTGTCCTCCAGTGTAAAATGACCCCTGACAACCTGCGCCCGCAGCGCGTTCTGGATATCAGCAAGCCGCTTTTTGACGGTATCCTCAAAATTGACCGCGTAAAACAGACGCATCAAATCACCCCGTTTTTTCCCATTATAGCATAAAAAGCAGGGGGACGGTTCTCTTGCTTTCGGGCAAAAAACTGTCCCCCTATTCCTTTATTCCGCGTGCGGCGTACCGTCCGGCGCGCCGCCCTGCGGCCTATTTGTTTTCCTCGGATTCAGCATACTGCCGGCGTCCAGGTGCGTCATGCCGGCGCCGAAGAGGTTGTTCCCGGCGAAGCCGCCCGACATCTCCCGCCTGAGCTCGTCGAAATCCTTGTAGTTTTTCCACTCGTCCCTTGTCATCGTCAATCCCCCTGATTTTTACTGCTGCGCCTCCGGATCAAGCTTTTTATTCTGCTCCAGCGGCTTTTTCGTATCCCACTGCTGCTCTAAAAAGCCCGCCTCGGCGCTGTCGCGCAGATTCAGAAAGTGCGCGCTGTCGATGCCGGCGTTCTTCGGGTCGCCGAAGCCCCGGATGAGCCCCGAGGATTCCTTGTAGCCCTTTTGCTTGTCCTTGGCCATAAAATCCCTCCTTCCCGGTTATTTTTCTCCAAATAGAGAGGAATATGTAGGCAAGGGCTCTGCTCCTGCCGTAAAGCGCCTTCGCAACCGCCGGTTGACAATTTTCAAGCTGTACATGGTAGAAATTTTGGATTATGATGGTAGTATGGCAGGCGAGGTGACATATATGAATTTCTCTGAAAAACTGCAGACACTCCGCAAAGCAAAGGGCATGTCGCAGGAGAACCTGGCGAATGCCGTCGGTGTTTCGCGGCAGGCCGTCTCAAAGTGGGAGCTGGGCGTCTCGCTGCCGGATATGGATAAGCTGATTACGCTGAGCGAGCTGTTCGGCGTTTCCATCGACTATCTCGTCATTTCCCCGGACGTGATGGATAACGGTTTGAT
>CAZJCH010000102.1:0-7543 GCA_964544005.1 uncultured Papillibacter sp. | reverse complement strand
GTTTTTCCAGTTTCGTGACCGGTTTGGTTTTGCCAACGTTTACTTGACACTAACCTATTTAATCCCCATGTTGATTATTGTCTAAAAATGTAATATACTTCAAGATAAGGATACCTTTATTTTCTTTTTTAATGTCCGGGAGGAAATTCAATGACTCATTATGATATTCTTGGAATTAGTGACACAGCACAATATAATGAAATCAAAAAAGCATATCATCAGATGATCATTGCTTTTCATCCCGATAAATACCAGGGGGATAAGAAGTTTGCTGCCAGAAAAACACACGAAATAATCGAAGCTTATAAGGTTCTATGTAATCCGGCATCAAGGAAAACTTATGACGAGCATATAAATGTCCAGGTTTCGTCTGGATATCAGCCTCGAAAAGATGTAAAAACAAAGAAAAGCTCGTCTTCCCATTTTTGGAGTACGAAACCCCAAGGTATCAAAGCAGCGTTATGTGTCATCGGTATGCTTTTTGTCGTTTTTGTCGTTGCATTATTTACGATAATCATCATGTATGCTACGAAGCAGTAACACAGGGGGACGGTTCTTTTGTGTTCCCATTAGACTGTAAACCATAACGTTCAAGCAAATAATGAAAAAACTATAAGAGGGTACTTATGGCAAAGGTTAAACTTACTATTACAGACGCAAAGTGCAGATGTGGCTATCATAAAACGGGAGATATCTTTATTATTGGAGATTTATGTCCGCCTTTATGCCATGAGCTCTGGAACATCATTTATCCTTCAGTCTATACATTGTTGAATGGCGGAGCATTAGACTATGGTGAGGCAAGGGTTAAAGCCTTTGATGCTAAATGCCCGGACGAAGGGCGAGTGTGCATACATGGCGAAGTAATAACTGAGTAACACAGGGGGACGGTTCTTCTGTGTTCTCATAATTTACAAATCGGTGCCACTCCTCGTGATAAAAGAAAACCTACTCAACTATATCGCGCCGTTTTTCTCCTTTGTGACGCCTGCCCGTCGCTCAAGCACGGCCCCGTCTCGGATTGTCCATATTTGATCCCATCAGCAAAAACGACAGGGCGCCGATCCATTCAGCGCCCTGCTCTTCATTAATAATTGGCGTGGACAGACATTCGCGTGCCACGCGACTTTAAGGTTTCGTGTGGTATAACAGGACCATAAAAGAATTAATCCTGTTAAAAAGCTTTCCCTTCGACGCCCTTTTCCTCCAGCATGGTCTGGATGACGGAGACGGCGCCGAGGATGCCTGTAAACGAGGTGTTGATGACGAGGTCGTAGTTGCGGATGCTGCCCCAGGGCTGGCCGGTGTAGTATTTGTAGTAGTTGGCGCGGTTTTTGTCGAGCTTTTTGATTTTTTCCCCCGCAGTGACGGACGGTATGTTGTATTCCTCCACGGCGCGGCGGATGCGGTCGTCCAGGTTTGCTGTGATGAAAATTCTGACGAGCGCCGGGTCATCGCGCAGGACGTAGTCGGCGCAGCGGCCAACAATGATGCAGCTGCTTTTTGCGAGCTCGCGGATGACGTCCGCCTGGGCGATATATGCCTTGTCATTCACCGGGGTGTCGAAAAAGGCCGCCGCCTGGGCGAAGGACGCAGCGGCGGAAATGTTGAAAAGCAGGCTGCTTGTGACGTTATCCTCGTTCTGCTCAATGAATTTATACGACAGGCCGCTTTTCTCCGCGGCCAGCTGGATGATCGATTTGTCATAAAACTCGATGCCGAGCCGAGCGGCGAGCTTCTCCCCGATGAGCCGGCCGCCGCTGCCGAACTCTCTGCTTATCGTGATAATGTATTTACCCATAGTAAATCTTTGCCTCCGTTCAGATCGTCATGGTGTGGCCCTGTATTGTTTAATAATAAAGCGTTGAGTCAGACAGAAAAAATTGTGTCATTTAACATATATATCATATCACAATCAGCACCGGATTTAAACGATTATTTGTTATGATAAATGTGAAATATCTTTACTTTTGCGCCGTGTTCCATTACTATTGACATACTACGACGTGACATCAGGAGGTGTGTTATTTTGCTCGACGAACTCTTGAAACGGGATTTCGTTTTTACGGATAACTCCAACGGATGGATATTGCTCAAAAAGGGACTCAAGCCCGGACAAAGGCCCGACATCATGAACGTGACGGCTCCCGACATTGTCGGCGCGCTTCAGCATGCGGCTGTCGAGGCGGGCAGCGATATTGTCCTTACCAATACATTCGGGACAAATGCCAAAACGCTCAGGGACACGGGATATACCGTGGAGCAGGTCGTCGGAGCGGCCGTTGCCGTTTCGAAAAAGGCATGCGCCGGCAAGGCGCTGACGGCATATGACATTGGCCCCATCGGCGAGTTTATAAAGCCGTTCGGTACGCTGACCTTCGACGAATCCTACGAGCTATACCGCCAGCAGGCCGTCGCCGCCGAGGAGGCCGGGGCGGACCTTGTCGCCGTCGAGACGATGAGCGACCTCTACGAGGTCAAAGCCGTCATGCGCGCCGTGAAGGAGAACACAAAGCTGCCGCTTTTCGTCATGATGACGTTTGACAAGAGCGGCCGGACGTTTACGGGCTGCCGGCCGGAGAGCTTCGCCATCACGGCGGAGACCCTCGGCGCGAAGGCCATCGGCATCAACTGCTCGCTGGCGCCCGGCGAAATTTATCCCATCGCGGAAAAAATCGTTAAGGCGACGCGTCTGCCCATTATCGTCAAGCCGAACGCCGGCCTTCCAAACAGTGTTTCGGGCGGTTACGACATCGACCCCGAGGAATTCACACGGCAGATGGCGCCCTTCGCGTCCCTTGGCGTTAAGGTCATCGGCGGCTGCTGCGGTACGTCGTCCGACTATATCAGAGAACTTAAAAAGACGTTTTCGGCCTTGAAGCCGGCCGATTATTCACGGGAGCTGTCAGCGCGCATCTGTACCTGGCTGCGGGTTGAGAGCGTTGAAGGGCTCGCGTATGATATGCAAAATATGACTGCGCTGACGGCGCAGGAGATCATTGAGAACGCAATCGAGCAGTCCGACGGCGGAGAAAAGATCATCAGGGTCTTTCTGCCGGACGGCATCCCGCCGGCGCAGGCGGCGTATGTCATTCGCAGCATTCAGAGCCAGACTGACAGGCCGCTGTATCTCGTTTCAAGCGACCTCAAGGCGCTGTCCGCGGCCCTGCACGACGTGACGGGTACGCCGGCCGTGTCAAGCCCGGAGGGCGACAAACGCGCGCTCTCCGACCTCGCGGCGAAATACGGCGCGATTGTGATATGACTTTTCGAAAACGGGAGAAATCAAGTGACTGACAACGCTTTTTTGCCGGCCGATATCCTGCTGCCGGCCGACACGGACATGACAAAATGGAGCGTCATCGCCTGCGACCAATTTTCGTCGGAGCGCGATTACTGGGAGCGCGTCAAAAAAACAGTGGGCGACGCACCCTCCGCGCTGAAGCTGATCGTACCCGAGACGTACCTGGACGAGGTGGACACGGCGCAAAGCGCCGCCGCCATCGGCGGGACGATGCGGGCATACCTTGAAAGCAAGCTTTTTGTGACATATGAAAACTCCTATATATATCTCCGTCGGACCATCTCCGACGGGCGCGTCCGGCACGGCCTTTTGGGGAAGCTGGACCTGGAGCTCTACGATTACACACCCGGCACCACGGCGCCGGTGCGCGCCAGCGAAATGACAATCGTCTCCCGGCTGCCCGCCCGCATCGACGTGCGCCGTCAGGCCGCGCTGGAGCTGCCGCATATCATGGCGCTCATTGACGACAGAGAATGCCGCGTCATCGAGCCGCTGGCCGATAAGACAAACGATCTTGAGATGGTCTATGACTTTTCACTCATGGAGGGCGGCGGCGCTTTGGAAGGCTGGCGCGTGACAGGCGAGCAGGCCGGTGAGATAGTAAACGGGCTCCGCTGCCTGTGCGAAAAGAGCCCTGTTCAGATTATCATCGGCGACGGGAACCACTCCCTGGCCGCCGCGAAGGCCTACTGGGACGAGATCAAGGGCGCCTTGGCCGAAGACGTAAGGAAGAGCCATCCGGCGCGATATGCCCTTGTGGAGCTCAATAACGTCTATGATCCCGCCGTCAGCTTCGAAGCCATCCACCGGGTGGTGTTCAACGCCAACCCGGACGAGCTTCTCACGGAGCTGAAAAAGACCCTGCCAGTCACCGATTCCGGATACGCGCTGCGCTGGGTAACGGCGCAAGGGCAGGGAAGCATCCGGGTAAGCGCCCCGACAATCGGCAGGCTCATAGAGCTCCTGCAGGCCTTCCTTGACGATTATGTCAAGCGAACAGGCTGCGACATCGATTACATACACGGAGAGGATTCCGTTCTCTCCCTGACAAGCAAGCCGGACAGTATTGGCTTCTTTCTTCCGGCCATGGACAAAGCCGATTTCTTCAAAACCGTGACGGCCGATGCCGTCTTTCCGAGGAAAAGCTTCTCCATCGGCCATGCCCGCGACAAGCGCTATTATCTGGAATGCCGGGCAATTAAATAAATTGAACGAGGGTTCAACCATGAAATATTGTTGGAGTACGCTGCTCGTCAGGGACATGGATGCGTCATTGGCATTTTACACGGACGTCCTCGGGCTCACGGTGGCAAGCCGCACGAGCGCTATGCCGGGGCTGGAGATTGCGTTTTTGGAAACAGGGGAGACGCAAATCGAGCTCGTCTGCAACACAGAGGCCAAAGACGCCGCCGCCGGCGACGCCGTTTCCTGGGGCTTTGAGGTCGATTCGCTTGACGACGCGCTTGCCATGGTCAGGGAAAAAGGCATCCCCATCCACCTCGGCCCCGTCGTCCACCCCAACGTCAAATACTTCTTCATCCTCGACCCGGACGGCTTGAAAATCCAGCTGAAGGAGACAATAAAATAACAGGGGCGGATTCATCCGTCCCTGTATTATATAAGACCTTGTTATTCAATCCCGTCGCATCTTTTCAGCAAATTTTTGAATTTTGCCAGGGTCACCCGGTCTGTGACCCCGACGCCGGACTCGTACCAGGTGATGCGGCCGCTGCCGGCAGGCGCTTCCAGCGCAGCTATTGTTGACGCGAGCTTGTTGACCGTGCCCCTGTTGCCGTCGATGATGTCGATACCGGGGCCGAGAATTCTTCTGAACAGAGGCCGGAAGTAGATGAAATGTGTGCAGCCGAGGACAACGGTCTGATACCGGCTTAAGTCATAGCGCAACAGCACTTCACGGAGATACGCGGAGACCATTTCGTCATCAAACTTCAGCGCTTCGGCAAAACGGACGAGGCCGGGGAGCGGGAGGAGATCGACGATATCCTCGCAGTCCAAGCGGGTGATAAGCTTTTTGAGCTTATCTTCCTTCAGCGCCAGCGCCGTCGCCGTCACAAGAATTCTTTTGTCCTTGTGATTTTCCACGGCCGGCTTGACGGCAGGCTCCATGCCGATGACAGGAATCGCGTACTTCTGCCGCAAATCCTCGATGGCGACGCTTGTTGCCGTATTGCATGCCACGACAAGGACCCCGGCGCCCTGCTTAATGAGAAAATCCGCCGCTTCCAGAACATAACCCCTGACCTCATCCTTTGTCTTCGTACCGTAGGGGACGTTCTCCGTGTCGGCGTAATATAAAAAATCTGCGTTTTTGATCATTTTCAGCGCGTCGTGCAGAACCGTAATCCCGCCGACACCGGAATCGAAAAAACCGATGATCATTTCAATGGGCACCTCATATGTAAAGCTTGGACACATTGCAATGTTATCATACAATCGGCGAATTTATATGTCAACGTTTGCTTTTTGCCGTTTCATCTGCCTGCCGAGTTCGTCGGCCTGGAGGATGGCATCGTACAGCATTTGGCCCGTTACAGGGAAGGGCATGTTGGAGGACGGCTTACCGGGTTCAGCCGAGACATCGGCGGCCTGGCGCAAGAGTTCATTTGAGACGTTACCGCAGCCGAGCTCGGACAGCGTGACCGGCAGACCGACGCTGAGGCATAAGCCGTAGATTTGATCGATTACGGCTGCCGGGCGGTTTTCAAGTAGGAGATGGACGAGCAGGCCGAAGGCCACCGTTTCGCCGTGCAGATAGCGGTGTATTTCAGGAATGACGGAAAAGCCCTCGGACAGGGCGTGGGCGACAGCGACGCCGCCGCTTTCAAAGCCGAGGCCGCTCAAAATCGTATTTGCCTCTACGACTCTTTCAAAATCAGGCGTGACACGCTGCCTTTCACAGGTAATTTTTGCGTTGAATCCATATTGAAGGATCGTATCGAGGCAGAGTCTTGCCAGCGCCATGGCTGTCGCTGTGACATGACCGCCGGAATTGTTGAGTGCGCCGGCTTTTTGACAGGCGTCCGCCTCGAACCAGGTGGCCAGCGCGTCACCCATTCCGGCGACAAGCGTCCGCACCGGCGCCCGAACGATGATATCTGTGTCCACAAGAACCAGATCAGGATTTTTCTTCAGCGGGCGAAGGCGGCTGAAGGAACCGTCCCCGTTGTAGACGACGGTGAGTGCGCTGCAGGGCGCGTCGTTGGAGGCGACCGTCGGGACGATGACAGCCGGGACACCGGCATCCTCGGCGGCGGCCTTGACCGCGTCAATGACCTTTCCGCCGCCGCTGGCCATAAGTACCTCGCAGCCGGTTTTCTTGCAGAGCGACGCCAAACGACCGATTTCCAAAGCGCTGGTTTCACCGTTGAATAGTTCTTCAATATATCTAATGTGCTGCTGCGCAAAGCTTTTTTCACGTCCGGCCCGCGTCGCGTTGAGGCCTGTTTTTCCTCCGACGACAAGCACACTGCCGCCCAGCGGGGCAAGGTGATCGCCGATCTCATCAATTGCGCCGGCGCCCTGGACGTACCGGCCGGGCGCGCAAAATATCATTGTTTTGAAGCTCATGTTATCTCTCCAGTTTGAGGTATTTTAATCCGGACAGTCCGGCCATAACCGGATTATACATGACACAGACGCCAATTACAACGGCGGCACTTTTTATGCACATAAAAGCGGCATATAAGTAAAAAGACGCAGAGCAGATTCGAGCAGGTAAAACAAACGGGCGACAGATCGTCGCCCAAGCATTTATGTGAGATACGCAGCCTATATGTAGGAGAACGCAATCCGATACCTCGCCTGCGGGGGGATTCTCCGTGTATGAGGGTTTATGCGTCCCGTTTTGTTTCCTCGTCGTCGTCCGCTATTTCGACGAAGTTTTTCAAAAACATCGGCGCGACGAGCTTGTAATCCGGCAGCTTTGAAGCAATGTCGCGCGTGGCGTAGTAGATCGCAAGGCCGTTGACGCTTGTCCAGAACAGGATCGACAGTTCCATCGGGTCGCCGTTTACGACGCTGCCCTCGATCTGGCCCTTTCTAAAAATTTCGGCCATGATCCTGTAGGCGATGTCGCGCTTCTTATCCAGCTGGGACTGCGCTTCCGCCGAAATATCAGCCTGATACGTGGCTTGAGCGATCATGCGGCACGTCTGCCGGAACCGGTAGCTTGTCTCAATCGTCTTAAACAGTATCCGGAGTGCGTACATGATTTTTTCG